>JAKAWM010000283.1 GCA_021827285.1 Actinomycetes bacterium
AGTCGCTGTCCCTGTAGGCTCTTCGCCGGAGTGTCTGTCGGCATTATGACCCTCTTTACCTGTACCCATCTCTTGCTTCTCCTTTCCGTTTGATGAGCTTATCATTGTCCCTTCTCCTTCTAAAAATCATATTACATTTTTCGACATTGCTGACGTAACTTCTCAAGTACTTCGGGCTCCCACTGAAAAGGGTCCTAAAATACTTGCTGGAAATATCGTTGCAACCACAGGAACACCGCCGCCGACGGCACCATCGACAGTACCGACCCCGCTAATGCCAACGCCACCATAGGCCGGTCCGGGGTCAACAACGACGCCAACCCGACTGGTAACGTGAACTTGCCGGTACTGCTGAACACAAACGTAGGCCACAAAAAGTTATTCCATGCCAAGTTGAAAGTAAACAGGACAAAGATGGCTATGGCCGGCTTAACGGTGGGTACAACGATGGACCGGTAAATCCGGAACTCAGAGGCGCCGTCCACTCGCGCCGCATCAAAATGGTCCTTGGGTATCGCCAGCATGTACTGGCGGAGCAAGAATACCCCAAAGGCGCTGAAACATTGCGGCAAGATCGCTCCTAGGTCGCTATTTATCAAGTGAAGTCGTATTATTTCCAGGTACAACGGCACCAAGAACACTGAGTACGGTACTGCGAGCAGCACTATCACCACTCCAAAAGCAACGCGCTTCCCTGGAAACTCGTAAGCGGCAAGCGCATATGCAGCCAGCGATGCGATAGCAGTGCCCAAGACGGTTATCGCTACAGCTATGACCAAACTATTAAAGAACCACTGGACGAACTCGGTCTGACCGAACAAGGCGGTGAACTCGTACAGAGTGGGGTGCGTCGGAATGATGTGAGGCGGGTAACTGAATAATTCACCCTCGGTCTGGAAGGCCGCCCCCAAGGCATATAAGTACGGTACCAGGAGAGCGCCCACGGCGACCCATAAGGGCATGTTCACACCCACACGTAACGAGAACCGCCGGTAGGGGGTGAAGCGAGACCGTGGCATGGCTTCGCGTGGCGCAACAACGGGCGCCTCAATCGCCAGCGGCTGGCGCCGCGACGTCAACAGTATGCCCCTAGAAGTCAAGATGGTCCCTCACGGCATCAAGCGCTCGTGTATTTCCGCTTGCTTAGCAAACCGATGCCGAAATAATGCCCTCAACTTGCCGAACCCGTCTATTGACCCGCTAAGTCGCCATCGCAGATACGAACCGTCTCTTTACGAGTCGCAACACACTGCACACGGCACACCGGAAATCGAGTCCCCTCCAGGAACGAAGTGCATGAGGGAGAGGCCGGCCATGCCAGGCTACTGCCCCCAAGCATCTCGCGGACCTTTAACGACAAAACCCCAACAACGCGAAACCTTGCGCCTGTGGCGGCGACGAACGGCCGCTGGCTTCGGAGCGGCCCCAGGCACGTGGTCGTCCCACTCGGCCTGAACAACCGTGCACCCCTTGCGCATACGTTCATGTTAGCTCCCACTAAGACCGCCGTCAAGTGGGGCTCTCCAATTTCGAGTCGTCACGCCCGTCACGGCACCAGCGGGCTTCAAGCTGCTGAAGGACCGTTCTGCCTGTCTGCTTGTCTGCCTGTCTGCTTGTCTGCCTGTCTGCCCGTCTCGGCCGCATTGGCGGCCAGGCCCAGAGGTGGGGGTACCAAAGACGGGACCGGAAACCTGCACGGAGGTCTCAGCACGAGATGGGGCACGACCAGCCCCAGTGATGCGGCGTACGTCTTCGGATGGCGTGGCACGGACAATGGGCCCAAATGCGCGTAGGCTGAGACCATCATAGGGGCCCAACAAGGGGCGTGGTTTGGAGCCAGGAAGGGGTTAAGGATGCGTGAGTGCACTATGACCATAGGGGGTTCTGCAGCACCGACCAGGTCGAGCTACCTAGTCGAGAACCCGGCCACCGGCGAGATCCTCGCCGAGGCACCCGAGTGCAGCCGCCAGCAACTCGACGAGGCGATGAGTACGGCCGCCGACGCCTTCACCTCCTGGTCGAAGGATGCCGGGCAACGGCGGCGTGCTCTCGAGGGGCTCGCGGCGGTTATAGAGGCGAACGCTGAAGAGCTTGCCGACCTCATCACGAGCGAGCAGGGCAAGCCGCTCGCTGAGGCTCGCGGCGAGCTTCGCGGCGTCTATAACAACCTGCGCCATTTCGCCACGCTCGAGGTCCCAGAGGAGTCCCTGCACGACGATCAACGGGTCACGGTAAAGGTCCTGCGCCGGCCCGTCGGGCCCGTGGCAGCGATCACGCCTTGGAACTTCCCGCTCGGTACGGCAGTGGCCAAGATCGCCCCGGCGCTCGCCGCCGGCTGTACGATGGTGTTGAAGCCGTCCCCGTTCACGCCCCTCACCTGCCTGCTTTTTGGCGAGCTGGCCCGCGAGGTACTACCCGGGGGCGTGCTCAACGTGCTGAGTGGCAGCAACGAGCTAGGCGCGGCAATGGTCGAGCACCCAGTGCCCCGGATGGTCAGCTTCACCGGGTCGGTTGCCACCGGCAAACGCATCGCCGCTGCCGCCGCACCGGACCTGAAGCGGCTAACCCTCGAGCTCGGCGGCAACGACCCGGCGATCGTGCTCGACGACGCCGACGCCGGGTCCGTGGCTGAAGGCATCTTCGCCAACGCCTTCTCGAACTGCGGACAAGTCTGCGTAGCCATCAAGCGCGTGTACGCGCCCGAGCGGATCTACGACAAGGTAGTGTCGGCTCTTGCCGCGCGCGCTCGCGCGGCC
>JAKAWM010000284.1 GCA_021827285.1 Actinomycetes bacterium
AGGGTCACCCCAAGCTTGGCTGCCGCATGCCGTGGAAGCGCAACCAGTCCCCACCGGCGCCCGGGCACATCACCTGCAACCCTCAACAAGTTCATTTCTTGCCTCTTTCGTGAGCGGCTGGGGTGCTTGCTCGGACGCCCGCTCAAAAGGGCCGCCTGCCGGCAGCGTCGCCGGCCGCATTGTGCCCTACTGAAGACGGATCGCCAGGATCATCGTGGTGAAGGCAAACGCGATGGCTGTGAACACGGTGAAGCGGTCCAGGTTTCGCTCGACGACACTAGAAGCAGCTGCAGCGGAGCCAAGGCCTCCCCCGAACATTTCGGAAAGCCCCCCACCCTTGCCGCTGTGCAGCAACACGGAGACGACCAGAGTGACGCACAGCACGATGTGTATCGCGATCACGACCCACGTGACCACCACTGAGCCGGCACCTCCTCCTTGTGGAAGTTTGTTCATTGCGCCGGCCAGGTCAGCCGACGACCGTAACTTAGCTCAATCTCTAACCGCGCACAGAACACCCAGCCGGGCCAACTAAGCCCGGCCAATATCCCGCCTAAGCCCTACCCACCTCTAGCGCCAGCGCACGATCTGGGCGAACTTTTCCGGGTCGAGGCTGGCGCCGCCCACTAAGGCCCCGTCCACGTCCTCCTGCGCCATCAAGTCGCCGATGTTGGCCGGCGTGACGGAGCCACCGTACTGGGCGCGTACCCCGGCCGCCAGCTCAGCCCCGAAACGCTCAGCCAGCGCCGTACGTATGGCCTTGCACACTGCTTGGGCGTCTTCGGGGCTGGCGTTGCGGCCGGTCCCGATGGCCCAAATGGGTTCATAGGCGATGACCACCCTGGCCAGGGCCTCCTTGGACACCCCTTTTAGGTCCGCCTGGAGCTGGCCGAGCACCTTGGCCTCGGTCTCCCCCGCCTCTCGCTCCTCCAGGGTCTCGCCTACACAGCAGATAGGCGACATCTCGTGCTTGAGCACAGCCAGCAGCTTCTGGTTGACCTGCTCGTCGGTCTCCCCGAAAAGCTGGCGGCGCTCGGAATGGCCCACGATCACGTAGGAGACGTTGAGCTTGGCCAGCATGGGAGGGCTCACCTCGCCCGTGAAGGCCCCCGATTCGGCCGGGTGCACGTCCTGGGCGCCGAGGGCAATAGGGATGCTGTCCGCGTCGAGCAGCGTCTGGACGCTGCGCAAGGCAGTAAAGGCGGGGTGGACCGACACGTCTGCCCGCTCGTAGTCGGCCTGGGAAAGGGTATAGGCCAGCTTCTGGACCACGGCGATGGCGTCGAGGTGGGTGTGGTTCATCTTCCAGTTGCCGCTGATCAGCGGTTTACGCTTGGCCACGGTCAGCTCCGGCTGCGAGCGGCGGCACGGCGGAGGGCCTCCAGGCCAGGCAGGTCGCCCTTCTCAAGGAACTCGAGCGACGCACCGCCCCCAGAGGAGAGGTGGTCAACCTGGCCATCCAGCCCGAAGGCCTTGAGGGCGCTGGCGCTGTCCCCCCCGCCCACCACGGTGAAGGCCTTGGTGGAGGCAACGGCCTCGGCCACGGCCCTTGTACCCGCCGCGAAGCGGGGGTCCTCGAACACGCCCATGGGCCCGTTCCAAAAGACGGTGGCCGCGGAGCCTATGGCGTCGGCAAAGGCGGCCGCCGTGCCGGGACCGATATCCAGACCGGACCAACCGTCGGGCACGTCGGTGCCCAACTGGCGGACCTCACCACTCGGCTCCTTGCCCGCCCCGAAGGACCCGCCGGGAGAAAGGGCCACGATGTCGGTCGGGACCATGATCTTCTGGCTGGATAGGAGAAGGCGCCGACAGGTCTCCACCTGGCTCTCTTCGAGGAGCGAGGCTCCGGTCCCATGCCCCTGGGCGGCCAGGAAGGTGAAGCACATACCACCACCCACCAGGAG
Organism: Actinomycetes bacterium; assembly: GCA_021827285.1. Classification (GTDB taxonomy): domain Bacteria; phylum Actinomycetota; class Acidimicrobiia; order Acidimicrobiales; family Palsa-688; genus JAKAWM01. The sequence goes on from JAKAWM010000284.1 coordinate 1,908, forward strand.
CGCGTCCACCCGGTCCAGCAGGGCCTCGATGACCCCGAGCTTGTCCGATACCTTGGCGCCGCCCAGCACGGCAACGAACGGCGTCCCGGCGCCCTGCAATAGCCGATCGAGCACCTCCACCTCACGGGCCAGGACCCGTCCAGCAGCTGAAGGGAGCCGGGATGGCGGACCGACTATGGAAGCATGCGCCCGGTGGGCGGCACCGAAGGCGTCGTCCACGTACAGGTCCTCATTTTCCACCAAAGACTCGACGAAGGCAGGGTCGTTAGCCTCCTCACCGGGGTTGTAGCGGAGGTTTTGTAGCAGCTCCACCCGGTCAGTGGCAGCACCTCTTTGCTTCAGTAGCTCGTACAACCGCTCCCGCACGGGTGCGATGTCGTATTTGGGATCGGGCTTGCCCTTGGGCCGGCCCAGGTGGCTGCAGATGGTCACCTTGGCTGCCCCCTCGTCGAGCAGCCAGGTGATGGTCTCCAGGGGGAGCCGGATGCGCAGGTCGTCGGTAATGACCCCGCCAACCAGGGGTACGTTGAAGTCGGCCCGTACCAGCACCCGCTTACCAGCTATGGGGCGCAGGTCTTCGAGTTGAGGCAGCTGCACGGCGGCCCTGCTCAGGCAGCGTGGCCGACGATAAGGGCAAGGTCCACCAGACGTTGCGAGTAGCCCCACTCGTTGTCGTACCAGCCGAAGACCTTGACCATTGAACCCATGGTCATGGTGAGCTTGGAGTCGAAAGTGACCGAGGCCGGCGAACCCACGATGTCCGAGCTGACGATGGGCTCGTCGGTGTAGTAGACGATGCCCTTTAGCGGGCCAGCCGTGGCCGCGGATTTAAAAGCGGCGTTGCC
>JAKAWM010000009.1 GCA_021827285.1 Actinomycetes bacterium
GTGACCACTGGGATGGCCCCGGGGGCATCCAGCGGTCGCCACGAGCATCTCGGGGCCTACCAAATACCACCGTAGGTATACTGGGCATGACCTAAGAACGGAGGTGGCCGGTGGACGCTTTTGAGGTAACGCTGGACGAGCCTCTCAGCGCCGCGGAAGCGGCCGTCCGTCGCGTGCTGTCAGAGGAGGGTTTCGGGATCCTTACCGAGATCGACGTGGCGGCGACGTTGGAGGCAAAGCTCGGAGTACACCGACCACCCCTAAAGATCCTCGGCGCCTGCAACCCGTCGTTCGCCCACCGAGCCCTCGGCATCGACCCCGCCCTGGCGCTGCTCCTGCCCTGCAACGTGGTGCTCGAGGATGCCGGCAAGAGCCGTACCCGAGTGGCCGTCGCCGATCCGCGGGTGGTCCTTTCCGCTGGGGGCAACAATGGTGATGCGGCCGTCGCGCTCGCGACCGAGGCCTCTTTGGCGTTAGAGCGGGCCGTCGCTCACCTGGCCGGTTGAACCGCAGCTGATCGCGCGCCCGTGACGCTCCGGCCAGCGACCAGAGTGTTCATAACCAGCGTTCATAACAATGTCAGGTGTCGTCACCAGACTGGACCCGTGAGCGGTTACCAGACGAAGGGGCCCCAGTGAGCCCCGCGGCTACCCGCGCCCGGGCCCCCGGTCACCAGCCCACCCTTGCGCCGGAGCGCGCTGGCACGGGCTTGCGGGCACACCGACCGCTGCCTTGGGTCCCTACTGTGTGTTCGGGGCTCGCCGGGCTGGGTTTTGGCGCCGTCATGGCCTCGTCGATCACCTCTGAAACCTGGTCCGCCTTTCGAGCCGCCGGTGGAGTGGCCATCTTCCTGGGGAGCGCCACGGGGATGGCCGGCACCTACCTCGCTCTGTTAATGGTCCTCCTGGTGTCGCGCGTACCCATCATCGAGCGGGCCCTCGGGCAGGACGGCCTGTTGCGCTGGCACCGCCGCTTGGCGCCCTGGCCGATCTGGCTGATCGTGGCGCATGTGGTACTGCTGAGTGTGGGCTACGCGCAATCCGCCCACCGGGCCATCTGGCCCGAGCTCGGCACCGTGGTCGGCACGTTCCCGTGGATGATCGAGGCGACCGCCGCGTTTGCGCTGATGGCCCTGCTGGCCACCATCTCGATCAGGGCGATCCGCCGCCGCATCGGGAGAGAACGCTGGTGGGCGCTCCACCTCGGCATGTACCTGGCCTTGGCACTGGCTTTTGCCCACATCCTGGTGATCGGCCCGTCGTTCGTCAACCATCCCTTGGCCCGCTCCCTCTGGATCGCGCTGTGGCTGGCCACCGCCGGCCTGGTGATCGTCTACCGCTTCGGGCTACCCCTCGTCCGGTCCTTGCGCTACGGCCTTCAGGTGGCCGAGGTGCGACCTGAAGCACCCGGGGTCGTCTCGGTCATCTGCCGTGGCCGGCACCTGGACCGCCTGAGGGTCTCGGGGGGGCAGTTTTTCGAGTGGCGTTTCCTGGCCCCCGGTATGTGGTGGCAAGCCCACCCATTTACCCTGTCTGCCCGGCCCAAGCCACCCTTCCTTCGCCTCACCGTCAAGGCTCTCGGTGATTTTTCTTCCTCCCTGGCTGGCCTGCGTCCAGGCACCAAGGTGCTCATCGAAGGGCCCTACGGCGCTTTCACTTCTCATGCCCGGCGGAGGCGCAAGGCACTTTTGATCGCCGGTGGGATCGGTGTGACGTCCATCCGTGCGCTCCTAGAGGATCTGCCCGAGAGCACCGAACCGGTGGTCGTCCTCCGGGCCTCGTCATCTAAAGACCTGGCTTTAGCGCCCGAGGTGGCCGAACTGGCGCAGCGGCGCAAGGGAAGGGTGCACGAACTGGTCGGGTCACGCTCAGCGGTTAAGCTGGAGCGGTTACCTGAACTGGTGCCTGATTTTCGTAAACGAGACTTGTACATTGCGGGGCCAACGGAGTTCGTTGACCACGTCACTAACATGTTCACCCGCCTGGGCGTCCCGGCCGACGCTCTGCACTTCGAGGCTTACGCTCTACCATGAGGTTTTTCCGGTGCCACCGTCCAAGTTGAACCGTGCCGGGGTCGCGGCGGTGTCCAGCGTCGCGGGGTTCGCCTTCGTGCTCCTAGCTCACACGGCCGGGCATAGAACACCAACCGCGCCGGGCCAGTCGATGTCCGGGCCGGCCGCCGCTACAGCTCCGCCCTCACAGGGGCAGGCCTCGCCCGGGCCGGCCGCGACGACCACGACCCCCGCGACAGGGGCCCCGGCAGCGGGTGGCCTGGCGAGCGCCGTTGGCCAGAACGAGCAATACGGGTACGGGGTGCTATCGGTCAAGGTGACGGTGAGCGGGCGACGCATCGTGGACGTTTCGGTAGCCACCCTGCAAACGGCCGAACAGTACTCTCAGTCTCTGGCCCAGCAAGTTATCCCTATGCTCCGTCACGAAGTCCTAAGCGCCCAGACCACTCAGGTCTACGCCGTGTCCGGCGCCACGTACACGAGCGAGGCGTACCTCTACTCGGCCCAGTCGGCCCTCGACAAGCTGCACGTATAACCGCCGGTCTCCCGCCGATAGGACATGTGGGCAATGGCCCTAGCTGCCGACGTCGTTAGGGCGGAACCGGTAATGGGGACCGTGGTCTCCTTCCACGTGTTCGCGGGGCGCTGCCGCCGGGACAAGACAGAGGCGGCGGTGGACGAGGCCTGCCGAGAGCTGCACCGCCTGGAGGCCATCTTCAGCACCTGGGTGGCCGACAGCCCCATGAGCCGGTTGCGAGCAGGCCGGATCGGCCTTGACCAGCTGCCGCCAGAGATCCCTGCCGTCCTTGATCTCTGCCGCCGGGCGAAGGACTTATCAGGGGGTTGGTTCGACCCCTGGGCCATGCCAGGAGGCGTTGACCCGACCGGCCTGGTCAAAGGCTGGGCCGTGGAGCAGGCAATTGGCATCCTGCGTGAAGCCGGGGTGGGGGCTGCCCTGGCCAACGGCGGCGGCGATATCGCTCTGTTCGGGCACCCGCCTGACGCTCCCAACTGGCGAGTGGGTGTCCGTCACCCCTGGCGCTCCAACGCTTTTGCCTGCGTACTTGAGGTGAGTTCCGCCATCGCCACATCGGGGCCCTATGAAAGAGGGCTGCACCTCATAGACCCGCACGACGGGTCCAGGGCGCAAAGGAGCGCCTCGGCAACGGTCATCGGGCCATCTTTGGCGCTAGCCGATGCCTTGGCGACTGCAGTGGCCGTCGGGGCCCGGGAGGCCTTGAGGGTAATAAGTGGGCTCGAAGGCTACGGTGCCTACTGGATCGGCCCGGATGGGTCAGAAGAGGCAACCTCGGGGTTCAACAGGGCCTTGCACCGGGCAGGCTAGCCAAGGCCCCAGGGCGCTAGGGCGAAAACTCGTCCTTGCGACGCGCTCACTCGGCAGCATCGGGTGAAGTCCCGGCCTGGGCTTGCGTTACACCGCCAGTGACGGCGGGCCCCGGCCGCCGGAACAGCGACCCCAGGGCGGTGGGCTCGACAAGGTCGAGCACCTGGTAGGCCAACGGACGCAGCAGCGACAGCAGGATCACGACCAGCGACGACATCAGGTAGCCCGCCACCACGTCGCCGGGATAGTGCACCCCCACATAGATCCGGGCAAAACAAAGGAACAAACCAAGGACGATGGCGACCGCGGCCAGGGCCCGCGCCGGCCCAATGCTGGCCCGACCTGCCCCCTCGGGCACAGTGTGCCCGTGGTCTGCGCCACGACGACGTTGCCACACCTTCGCACCCACGATGAGCAGGAGCGACGTAGTGAGCCCTCCCGCGATGACGGAGTGGTCCGAGGGGAACGAATAATCGTGGGCTTTAGCCACAAGAACAAGAGCTTGGGGGTGGGTGACAAAAGGCCTCAGCTCCTTGGCCGCGTGGGCAACAAGCTGAGTGAAGCCCAGGGACACAACGGTCCCGATCCCACCGAGGACGAGAAGCACGGCGGGTCTTGGCGCCCGCCGCCACCACGCCACTGTGTATGCAACCACGAAGGCTAAAGCGAGGAGCACGGGACCGAGCCACAACGCGTAGGCGTGCATGAAACCGTGAGCCCACGCCGTCTCTCGGGAAAAGTGGTTGATGTCGAGGTAGACCGAAGTATTTAACCCCTTGGGGGGCAGTACCTTCACGTCAGCGAATACCCCGCTTGGCAGAGGAGGTGACTGGAGCACGGTGAAGGTTTCCAACATTTTCCTAGTTTACCTACAGGTGAACGGACGGTAACAAAAGCCCTCGTAAGCTACCACACCCTGTCACCCAGCACGGCGCGCCAAGCCGGGGGGAGCCCACGCCGCGGCCAACGAGGACGGCTACGCTCGGCCGGGGTCGGTAGAACCCCTGATGACCAAGGTCCCCTCATGGTGCCTAGTCCCCCCACCGACACGAGCACCCCCGATCATGGCGAACAGGTCGTTCACGGCACTGGCGCCAAGATGTTCGAGATCCATGTCCAGCGTGGTCAGCGCCGGTTCGGTATCCAGGGCAAAGGTCGTCCAGTTGTCGTAGCCGGTAATGGCGACGTCCTCGGGGACCCGGCGGCCCGATGCAATAACGGCCTCCAGCGCGGCCGCCGCTAGTTGGTCGTTGCCGCAGGCAATGGCATCGATGTCCGGCGCCTCGGCCAGGACATCCTGCGTCGCCTGGCGCGCCCAACGCTGGGACCAGGTGCCGTACTTCACAGGCGTGACCAGCTTCAGCCCATGCTCGTTCAGGCAATGTGCGATACCCGAGACACGCTCTTGTACTGCCGGCGAATGCTCGGGCCCAGTGATATGCGCGATACGAGCGCGACCGGTAGCTACTAGATGGTTGACGACAGTGACCGCGCCGGCAAAGTCATCCGCCAAATGCACCACGTCACGTGAATTACTGGTGGCGCCGTATACGTAAACGCAGGGGATCTTAACCGATTCGGTGAGCGAGGGCGTCGGCTCCTGCATGTCACCAACTATGACCAACCCATCCACGTGACGCTGGCGCAACATGATAGCCAAGTCAGCGAACCGCTCTACTACGCCTCGCGCATCGGCGATAATGGCCGAGAAATTACGCCGTTCGAGCACCGACTGCGCGCCGATAACAATCGGCATCGCGAACCGATGTACCGTGGGGTCCCTAAGGAGAACGCCGATTATGCTGCTCTGACCGCTCGCTAGGCTCTTAGCGACGAGATTCGGGGCGTATGACAATTTCTTGGCGGCACGCAGCACGCGTTTTCGCGTGGCCTCAGAGATCCGGTCCCGCCCATTGATGGCCTTTGACGCCGTGGTGAGAGAGACGCCGGCAAGCTGTGCCACGTCCGTCAGTGTCGGTGGTCGGCCCGCTTGCACCACTCAAGTATATGCGTTGCGCGCCCACCGCGCATCCTCCGGTTGGGAATGCGCTTTCGCTCTGGAACCGAGCTTTCAACCACCACATTCAGGCTCAGTTTTGGCCAGCTGACTTGACGGCCTGGTCGACCGGGGGTAGCGTTTCCCCGCTGAGCGCAACGACCGGAGCCGGTCGCCGCCGGTTGATGCGCGACGCTCGGGAGGCAGAGGGTATGGATCGAGGCGGTGACGCCGTGGGCTATGAAAACGCCGGGCTGTCCGGGTCAGCCCCCTCCGCGGGGCCAGTTTGCCCTACCAGCTCCGCCACGGGGGCCCTCCGCCCCCTCGGGCTCTCAGAGGTCGCACTCGCCCCAGGCTTCCTGCTGGGCGACTGGCAGCGACGGAATAGCGCGCAGACAATTCCTCATTGCATACAGCAGCTCCGCCGCTCCGGGGCCCTCAGCAACCTTGAGCACGTGGCCGACGCCAGCACCGACCAGGTCCCGCACCACGGCATGCATTTCTCCGACTCCGATGTCTACAAGGTCCTAGAGGCCTGCGCGTGGGATAGAGCCAGGGGCCTCCCGGTGGAGGTCAACGCGTTCGTTGAAAGCGCGGGCAGCCTGATAGCTCGTGCTCAACGCGACAACGGCTACGTCAACTCCTGGTTCCAGGGCCAGCACCCCGAGCTGATCTGGAAGGACTTGCGCTGGGGCCACGAGCTCTACTGTGCGGGCCACCTCCTGCAGGCGGCGGTCGCTGGCAGCCGGATGGGGGGCTCACCCTTGTCCCCTGTGGCGGAGCGGCTGCTCGAGCACCTGTTCCAAACCTTCTCCCTGGCAGAGGACGATGGCCGTCTTGTGGGGGTTTGCGGTCACCCCGAGATCGAGACGGCCCTGGTCGAGTATTACCGGCTGGCCGGGGAGCCGCGGGCACTCCGACTTGCGGCGCGCCAAGTCGAGCTCCGTGGGCAGCCAGGTGTCGCCCTGCCCGCTGCGGGTGCGCCGGGCGACAGCCGTTTTCCACTGTCCTATTTCCAGCACCATTTGCCGGTCCGCAAGCGGACGGCAGCAACGGGCCATGCCGTGCGCGAGCTGTACCTCCAGGCGGGCGTGGTGGACGTTGCGGTCGAGACGAACGACGACGAGCTGCTTCGAGCATCCGAGGCCATCTGGGACGATCTTTACGGCACCAAGACCTATGTCACCGGTGCTCACGGGTCCAGGCATCGGGACGAATCGATTGGTGATGCCTATGAGCTACCGAGCGACCGTGCCTACGCCGAGACATGCGCCGCCATCGCCAGCTTCCAGTGGAACTGGCGCCTCCTGCTCGCCACCGGCCGAGCCCGCTATGCAGACGCCATGGAACGTGTGTTCTGGAACACCATCGCGGGTTCAATCTCCCGCCGTGGCACCGAGTTTTTTTACTCGAATACGCTTCACCTCAGAACCGGCCACGACGACGGAGATGCAGACTCTCCCCGTCACCGTCTGAGCTGGTACGAGTGCCCCTGCTGCCCTCCCAACCTGGCGCGCCTCATGGCCAGCATCCAGGCTTACCTTGTTACGCGCGATGCTTCGGGGCTCCGGGTGCACATGCCCTTCAGCGGCACCGTCGCCACCACGATCCCTGGCGGCACGGTCGAGCTGCGCTTCCGTAGCGACCATCCGTGGGGCGGCGCCTCAGAGGTAGAGGTGGTCCAGTGTACTTCCGCTGACGAGTGGCGACTTTACCTGCGCATCCCGGAGTGGTCTGGCCAACACCGTCCCAAATTGCTGATCAACGGGCTGCCCCTAGAGGGCTCCTCGAAAGGCGCCTACCTGGAGGTCAGGAGGCATTGGTCGCCCGGTGACAAGCTCCAAGTTTCCAGCGACATGCCGGTCCGCGTCCTGCGTCCCCACTGGAGAGCCGACGCCGTCCGCGCCAGCCTGGCCGTCCAGCGGGGGCCTTTGGTCTACTGCCTCGAGGCAGAGGAACTGGCGGGCGGGGCGACAATCGAAGATGTCTGCCTGGATGCGTCTAAACCGCCTACGGTTGCCCCCGAGGTGCCAGCGGACCTGGACGGCTACGTCGCTGTAGCCGTCCGTGCGTGGGGCTCGGTGACCGGGGGATCACCCGCTCCCCTTTACGCTCATGATGGGAGCCCCGGCGAGCACACCGCGGCCCCTCTGACCTTGGTGCCCTATTTCGCCCGGTCCAACCGCCCCTCTCCAGAAATGCGAGTATGGCTCCCGGATTCCAGCCAACCATGAACAACGCCGCCAGGACATCCGCTCCCCCGAAAGCGAGGACAGGGAAGTGACAACGTTTCTACCGAGCCAGTACGGCTTCACCGTGCACGCCGGTCAAGAGGTTCTTCAGGTGGAGGCCTGGGGACAGGACAGCGCTCGGGTTCGCTCGACCCTCGGCCGGGCTGTGGCCGACACACCGGGAAGCGCGCTCATCGGCTCAGCAACCGCCCCCTCTAAGGTCGAGATTTCGGAGCGGCGCGCCCGCCTCTACACCGGCAACCTCACGGTTGAAGTACTCGACAGGACCGATGGATCTTTCCTCGAGTTCCCCCCGCTGGTCCGGTTTTTCCGCTCTGACGGGCAGGAGCTCTTCAGCGAGCAGGTGCCCCACTTCACCTCACCGCCGCAGCGGCGCTACCGGACCGGCCCGGGCGGCCTTTACCGGTGCGAGCTCACCTTCGATGCCATTCACGGCGAACGCATCTATGGGCTAGGCCAGCACCAGCACGGGCTGTTGGACCAAAAGGGCGTCGCCCTTGACCTCATTCAGCGCAACACTGAGGTCTGCATACCATTCACGCTGTCCAATCGTGGTTACGGCTTTCTCTGGAACATGCCCGGTACGGGCTCTGTCGAGCTCGCTACCAACCGCACCCGATGGGTCGCTCACGCCGCCAGGCAGATCGACTATTGGGTGACCGCTGCCCCCACCCCTGCTGAGATCGTTGGCCGGTACTCCCGGGAAACGGGGCTCCCCCCGATGCTCCCCGAATGGGCTTCGGGTTTCTGGCAGTGCAAGTTGCGTTACCGTACCCAGGACGAGCTCCTCCAAGTGGCGCGGGAGCACAAGGCGCGGGGCCTCCCGTTATCGGTTATCGTAATTGACTACTTCCATTGGAGCCGTCAAGGCGAATGGCGCTTCGACCCCGCCGAGTGGCCCGACCCTCAAGCCATGGTCGATGAACTACGGGACCTCGGCATCGAACTTATGGTTTCAATATGGCCCACCGTTAACCCCGAAAGCACCAACTATGCCGAAATGGCTCGCCGGGGCCTCCTAGTTGGGAACATCCGGGGGCTGCCCCTCCACCTGCCCTTCTGGGACAAGGGCACCGAAGGCCAAGTCTTCGTGAGCTTCTATGACGCCACAAACCCCGAGGCTCGGAGCTACATCTGGGACAAAATAACCGAGGGTTACCGGCGTTATGGTATCCGAAGCTTCTGGCTCGATGCATGCGAGCCGGAGATGCGCCCCGAAGACCCCGAAAGCAACCTGCTGCACCAGGGCCTCGGTTGCGAGGTCCAGAGTATATACCCGCGTGAACACGCTCGTGGGTTCTTCGAGGGGCTCCAAAACCAGGGAGAAGAAGGTATCTTGCTGTGCCGGTCCGCCTGGGCAGGCAGTCAGCGCTACGGAGCCGCGGTGTGGTCAGGTGACATTGACTCCACTTTCGAGGCTCTGGCGGCGCAAATCCCGGCGGGCCTCAATATCGGCATCTCCGGGATCCCCTGGTGGACCACTGATATCGGCGGGTTCAAGGGCGGCGACGTGAGCACGCCCTACTTCCAGGAACTAATCATACGCTGGTTTCAGTTCGGGGTCTTTTGCCCACTTTTCCGCTTGCACGGGGTCCGGGAGCCTGCGCCTCTTGTGGGTTCTGGCCAGACGGGTGGGCCTAACGAGGTCTGGTCCTTTGGCGAGCAGGCATACCGCATCATCAGCGAACAACTGAAACTACGTGAGCAACTCCGGCCCTACGTAATGGAGCAGATGGCGGCGGCGAGCGACACGGGGATCCCGCCCATGCGTCCTCTGTTCCTCCAGTTCCCATCGGACGCAACAGCCTGGGAAGTAACCGACCAGTTCATGCTCGGCCCTGACATACTGGTGGCGCCCATCACGGCACAGGGGGCGCGCGAGCGCGAGGTCTACCTCCCCTCGGCCGCATCCTGGTTGGATGCCTGGACGGGGCAGCCTGTCAACAAGAGCGGTTGGCTCACCGCAGACGCGCCGCTTCAGCGCATACCTGTTTACCTACGCGAGGGCGGCGACCTGAACATCCTATCTCTTAGCGATAAAGCAACCAGCTAGAGGGCTCAGCGGGCGCACCAAGCAACGAGGACCGACTTGGCTAACGTGAAGATGAAGAGGGACTATGCCGGTGCGGCACCCGGGCCAGCGAGCGCCGGTTCAGGTGCGGCTGTGGCTCTCGGCCCCGGCTCGCCCCCCCGGCTATCACTCTGGAGGCGGCAACGGCTCGCCGGTTGGCTGTTCCTGACCCCGGCTATCGCCTACTTGCTCTTCGCGTTCGCCCTGCCCATCGTTTACAACGTGATGCTGAGCTTCGAGCAGACCTCGCCGGCGACGATCGCCCATTTCACCGCACCTTTCGCTGGGCTGGCCAATTACCGCTTCATACTCGGTGACCCGACTAGCCGAACGGCCATTATCCATACCTTCGAGTTCACCGCTGGCTCCCTAGCTGGCCAGTTCATTATCGGCTTTGCCCTCGCCCTGCTTTTCACCCTCCGGTTCCCGGGACGGACTCTCGGTCGCTCCCTCATCATCGTCCCCTGGCTGCTACCCCTGATCGTCACCGGGGTGATCTTCAAGTTCCTCTTCCAGCTCGAAGGCGGGGCCGTCAACCAAATCCTTATGGACGTCGGCCTGGCCCACCAGCCCATCGACTGGCTGGACGACCCGCACCTGGCTCTGTGGACAGTCCTCATCGCTAACATCTGGCTAGGCGTGCCCTTCTTCACCCTCCTTCTCTACAGCGCCCTCCAAGACGTGCCCGTAGAGGTCAAGGAGGCGGCCCTAATGGACGGCGCGGGTCCCTGGCAAAGGCTCCGCCTTGTCATAGTGCCAATCATCCTGCCTGTCATCGAGGTCACGTTTCTTCTCGGATTTGTCTTCACCGTCAAGGTGTTCGACCTCGTGATAGGTCTTACCGGCGGGGGCCCGGCCAACGCCACGCAGCTCATAACCACCTGGTCCTACAACCTGTCGTTCCAGGTGTTTTCCTTCGGTGAAGGAGCGGCTCTCAACAACGTGCTGCTCGTGCTAGCCCTGATCTGCTCGCCGTTGTACCTGTTGCTCAGCCGGGGCTCGTTGAGGCGCAGTTCGGGAGCAGCCGGATGAACCGCCTGCAGAGGTCGAGGGCCCTGCGCTGGCTGTGCAGCCTGGCGGCGCTCCTAGCCCTGGTCATTGTGCTGTTCCCGGTGTACGCGGTCATTGTCGGCTCGTTCGAGTCCACCCAAACCCTGTTCAGCGGCACCTACTACTGGCTGCCGCATGCTGCGACGCTGGACAACTACCGGACCGTCATTCAGGCCCAATCAGGCAACATACTCACAAGCCTCTTCGTCGGCTTGGGGACCGCCCTACTCGCCTTGGTAGTGGCCGTGCCTGCGGCCTATGCACTTTCGAAGTACCGCTTACGGGTGACGGTTTTCCTGGTTAGCTCGCTGTTGGTATGCCAGATTGTCCCCTCCATCGTCCTGGCAACCTCCCTGTTCATCGTCTTCCATTGGATCCACCTGGTGAACTCGTACCCAGGGCTCATTATCGCAGATGGTACTTACGCTATCCCCTTCGCCATCCTTGTGCTGCGGGCGTTTTTCTTTAGCCTGCCCAACGAGCTGATGCATGCAGCCAGAGTTGACGGCGCGTCCGAGTGGCAGACGTTCCGCCGCATCGTGGTACCACTGGCTCGCTCCGCCGTCATAACCGTCGCCGTGTTCGCTTTTTTGAACGGTTGGGGCGACTTCATATTTGCTTTGACTATCCTCAACGGCTCCGGCATACAGCCGATCACACTCGGGATTTACACTTATCTCGGCAACTATTCCACAGACTGGGGTGCGGTGATGGCCTCGGCCGCTTTCGCCATGGTCCCTGCCGGGGTGATGCTGGTGGTGGCACAGCGCTACATAGCCAGTGGCCTCACCGCGGGTTCGGTGAAAGGTTAGCGATGTCGGCGAGCTCACCGATGCTAGCGGACCGTACCATTGCGCTGCAGCAGGTCTGGAGATCTACAAAGGGAGGTGGTCTATTGGATTAGACACCCAAGCAGGCCCGTTTTCGCTTGAGAGGCTCTGATGTATTTGTTGTCCGCAATCCATGACAAAGGAGAGGAAGACAGTGAACCAATGGAAGAGAGTGCGGCGCCTGGGGCTCGCAACCCTGACAGCCGCATCATTTGCTGTAGTCGGGTTGTCGCAGGTGAGCACGTCCGCCGCGCCGACGATACAGCTCACAGAGGAGGACTACTTCAACACCCCAGGCCAGATCAGCGCGTTGGCCGCCTACACCAAGCAGTTCGAAGCTGCACACCCCGGCGTGACCGTAACACGACAGTATGTACCGTTTGCCAATTTGGACACCAAGCTCCTTACACAAGCCGCGGGCCACGACCTGCCCAACCTGTTGGCCGTAGACAACCCATTCGTGTCCACCATGATCTCAACAGGCCAGGTGGTGCCCCTGAGTGGTTTGAAAGGCTTCAGCACCAAGGGGTATTACCCGGCTATTATCAATGAGGGCCTGTCCAATGGCAAGTACTACAGCTACCCTGTGGCAGGTGCCAACTCGATTGCTTTGATCTACAACATCGCCATGCTGAAGGCAGCTCACGTCAGCCCACCGGCGACATGGGCGCAATTGGTGACCGTCGCCAAGGCCCTGACGACCAAGCAGCATTTTGGGATCGCGCTGACCTGTGAGGCGGCAGAAGACACCACCTGGCAGTGGGAGCCGTTCTTCTGGAGCAACGGTGGCCAGGCCACTTTTGCCAACGTGGCGGGTGCGCCGGGGGTTCAAGCATTGAGCTTGTGGAAGCAGCTCATCACCGACGGCTCGGCGTCCAAGGCCTGCCTCAACTGGAGCCAAACCCCGGCCGCATCGAGCCAGTTCATCGCCGGCAAAGCAGCGATGATGGTCAACGGCCCCTGGAACTTCCCCACGCTCAACCTCAACCACATGTACTACGGCAAGCAGTTCGGGATCGTGCCGGTGCCGGTCCGCGTGCCCGGCCAGCACGTAGTCGTCCCGCTGGGCGGCGAGGACTGGATGGTCAGCAACAGCGGTGGCAGTGCCGCCCAGCAGATGGCTTTCGAGTACATCCAGGGCATGCAGACTCCTGCCAAGGAGCTGCAATTGGCTAAGCTGTTCGGCTACCTACCCGGCAAGATCGCGGTGGCGCAGACCTACCTCAAGCAGGCAGGCCCAGAGTGGAAGGTTTACATCGACCAGACGCTCTACGCCCATCCGCGTACCCTCGGCTTGGGCGTGAAGTACCCCAAGATCTCCCAAGCGGTGTGGACGGCCATACAGGCTGCCCTGTCGGGCTCCCAATCCGTGCAGTCCGCGCTGAACACAGCGCAAGGTCAGATCAAGTCAGTTTTGAGCAGCTAAGCTAAGTGCCCGCTCGGACCGTCCCTGTGGTTGGGCAGCCGCCCACCCCGGGGCGGTCCCTGGGCGAGCCAATCCCGGCAGGTAGTGCTGGCCCCGCATGCTGAACCGCACAACGGCCTCGACTAGGACGCCGTCACAGTCGAAGAGCACGCCTCGGCATAAGAAGACCGTCACACTCCGCCCTCAGCTGAAGGCAGGGAGGACTTCGCTCTGCATGAGCTCAAGTGCTCCCAGGTCAAAGGGGGGCGCAATGGCGAACACGAAATGGGTGACGCCCGCATCAATGTAGCGTCTCAGGCCCTTGATGACGTCCTCGGGAGCCCCGATCAACCACCCTTCGCGGACCGACTCGAGGTCTGCCCAATTGCTCGCCGCGATACGTTTGGCAACCTCCTCCGCCTCGCCTCGAGACTTCGCTAGCGCAAGCGTCGGGTGGCAAGAGAGCTCGATACCCTCGCCATCGCGGCCAATGTCCTCGCACAGGCGACGTAGCTTCGCTGCGCTCTCGGCGCACTTGGCGGGCGAACCTACGACGTTGAGCCGGGATGCGTGCTGGGCCGCGACCCGGAGGGAGCCGAGCCCGGTACCGCCAATAGTGATCGGCGGGTGTGGAGATTGGACCGGCTTTGGCTCGCAAGCAGCCCCCTCGAGACGGTAGTAGCGGCCGTGGAAAGTGGCACGGGGCTCGGTCCAGAGGAGCTTCACCAGTTCGAGCGCCTCCGCGAGCCTCTGGTAGCGCTCGGAAAGGTCCGGGAACTCAAGCCCGAAGGACCGGAACTCGCGCTCCGCCCAGGCCGCTCCGAGGGTGAACTCCAACCTCCCCCCGCTCATTTGGTCCACCTGCGCTGCGGCCTTGGCCAAGACAGCTGGGTGGCGGTAAATAGCCCCGTTCACCAGAGCGCCGATCCGCACGCGTTCGGTTGACAGGGCCATGGCGCTGAGTGTCGTGAGGGTCTCGAAACAGGCACCGTCATCAGGCCCCGCGAACGGGAGCAGGTGGTCAAAGGTCCAAACCGAGCCGTAGCCCAGTTCTTCCGCGGTGCGCACCGCCGCCAAGTAATCGGGCCAACTGGTCCTTTGCGCCTGCAACTGGACCCCAAAATGCAAGGGGCGCCCCTTGAGCTCCATGTCGCAAACCTCCTTCGAGAACACAATATCCGCCGTCCGCCAGGCTGTATAGTTCCGGCCATGGTCACAGAAGTTGCTCATCTCCGGGTCGTCCCTGGGCAGGAAGGAGACTTCGAGTCCGCCTTCGAGCGCTTCCAGGCGTTCCTGGCTCCAGCTGCTGGGTTTCATGGCGCTGAGCTGCAACGCAGCATTGAACGTCCCGACGAGTACTGGTTATTCGTCCACTGGGATAGAGTCGAGTCCCACACCGTTGATTTCAAGCAGGCCGGAGGCTTTGCCCGCTGGGACCAGCTGGTGGGGCCTTACCTGGTCGCCCCGGCAGAGGCCGTCCACGCGGAGCTGCGCGCCGAGGTGCGGCCGGGGATTTGACAAGGGCCCGAGCTTACAATTCGTCGCCTGCTCGCGGTCCGGGCGTGTAACGCTGGATGGCGTGCTTGACCTCTTCAAGCAGTTGGCCGCCAGGGCCGATGCGCTCCAACAGCGACATGGGTGGCTGGCGTTCCCGCTGGCGGTGCAGCGCAAGGCTAGCGATGACCAGGTTGGGAGCTTGGCCGCGCTCATGGCGTACTTCGGGTTCTTGGCCATCGTCCCCCTTTTGCTGGTCTTGGCCGCCGTGCTCGGCTTCGTCCTGGCCAGCGACCCGAGCCTCAAAGCTCAGGTGCTCCACACCGCAGAAGGCTCCTTCCCTTCGCTGGCGGGTTACATCGACCGTGCGGTAAGGGGGAGCAACACCGCCCTCGGCGTCGGCTTGGCCGGAGCCTTGTGGGCCGGGCTGGGTGTCACGCGGGCAACCGAGCGGGCGCTGGACTCGATCTGGGACATTCCCCTCCACGAGAGACCTAACTTGTGGTGGTCGCGAGTACGCGGGCTCGGGATGCTGGTGGTCCTGGGAGCGACCTTCCTCGGGTCTACGGCCCTGGCCAGCCTGAGAACTGTGGGCGGCGTCTTCGGGGTCGCCACGGACGTTGTGGCGGTGGGGGGTTCTGTGGCCCTGAACCTCATTTTGTACGCCCT
>JAKAWM010000010.1 GCA_021827285.1 Actinomycetes bacterium
TGGCCAAGAAGGCTCTCATAGTAAAGGCGCAGCGAAAGCCCAAGTACAAGGTACGGGCCTACACGAGATGCCAGCGCTGCGGTCGACCGCACTCAGTGTTGCGTACGTTCGGGCTCTGCCGTATCTGCGTGCGCGAGCTCGTCCATGCGGGAGAGATCCCCGGCGTCACTAAGGCGAGTTGGTAGGAGGTCCACGATGACGATGACCGACCCCATTGCCGACATGCTGACCAGGCTGCGCAACGCGAACGTGGCGCACCGCGATGTGGTGCGCATGCCCTCCTCCAAGTTGAAGGAGTCCCTGGCGGCTATCTTGTTGCGCGAGGGGTACATTTCCAGCTTCAAGGTCGTGGAGGAAGAACGCCGGCCGGGACGCGTGCTCGAAGTGAGCATGAAGTACACCTCTGATCGCTCGCGTACGATCTCTGGCTTGCGGCGGGTCTCCAAGCCTGGGCTGCGCGTCTACACCGGAGCCGACAAACTGCCCCGTGTCTTCGGCGGGCTCGGTGTGGCAGTCGTGTCTACCAGCCAGGGCCTCATGACTGACCGTGAGGCGCGCAAGCGCCGCGTGGGTGGCGAAGTTCTTTGCTACGTATGGTGAGCCGGAGGAGGTCTGCATGTCCCGAATAGGCCGTACCCCTGTGCCGGTCCCGGCTGGTGTCAACGTCGCCCTCGAAGGGCGCACCGTCACCGTTAGCGGGCCGCGGGGTTCGCTGAGCCATGAGCTGGCTGGGCTGATCACCGTGCGCCAGGAGGGCCAGGTGCTGATGGTGGAACGTCCCGACGACGAAAGGCGTAGCCGATCGTTGCATGGGCTGACCCGCACCCTGGTCAACAACATGGTGGTAGGCGTGACGTCTGGTTTCACCAAGGATCTGGAGATCGTTGGCGTTGGCTACCGGGCGGTGCCCAAGGGCCCGGGCACCATCGAACTGGCTCTTGGCTTTTCGCACCCGGTCACCGTGGATGCGCCGGAGGGCATCACCTTCGAGGTGCCTGCGCCGACGCGGGTGACCGTCAAGGGCAGCGATAAGCAACTGGTTGGCGAGGTGGCGGCCAAGATCCGCAAGATCCGCAAGCCCGAGCCCTACAAGGGCAAGGGGGTCCGCTACGCGGGTGAAGTCGTGCGCCGCAAGGCAGGCAAGGCGGCCAAATGAGCGAGGCATCGAGGAGCATATGAGCAATGTGAAGGACAAACGGGGGGCGCTTAGCCGGCGCCATTACCGCGTTCGCAAGAAGGTGGGCGGCACTCCCGAGCGGCCGCGCCTCGCCGTCTTCCGCTCTAACCGCCACATATCGGCGCAGGTGATAGATGACGTGGCGGGGCGGACGCTGGCCAGCGCCTCGTCGCTCGAGGCACCCCTGCGTGGCCGTGGGCCTACCGGCAACCGGGTAGCTTCTGGAGCCGTGGGAAAGTTGGTGGCTGAGCGAGCGTTGGCGGTGGGCGTTACCAAGGTCGCCTTTGATCGCGGCGGCTTCCTCTACCACGGTAGGGTGGCCGCTTTGGCTGACGCCGCCCGTGAAGCGGGACTGGAGTTTTGAGCATGACCGACCAGCAGAACCTGGGCCCTCGGGGAGGGGTCCCCAAAGACCAGCAGTACCAGGGCCCTCGGGGAGGGGCCCCCAAAGACCAGCAGTACCAGGGCCCTCGGGGAGGGGCCCCCAAAGACCAGCAGTACCAGGACCGGACCATCAAGGTCAACCGGGTGGCCAAGGTCGTGAAGGGAGGTCGGCGGTTCAGCTTCGCCGCCCTCATGGTGATCGGGGACAGTGCTGGCACCGTTGGCCTGGGTTACGGCAAGGCCAAGGAGGCTGGGCTCGCCGTCCAAAAGGGCATCGAGGAGGCCAAGAAGAACCTGTTCAGCGTGGCCCTGGCCGGGTCCACCATCACTCACCCGGTGGTGGGCGAGGCGGGGGCCGGGCGGGTCTTGCTGCGGCCGGCCGCCCCAGGCACAGGGGTGATCGCCGGTGGCGCCGCCCGCCCGATACTGGAGATGGCTGGAGTGCGCGATGTGATAGCCAAGTCGCTCGGCTCTTCCAACAGCATCAACGTCGCCCAAGCCACCATTGCCGGGCTGCGAGCGCTGATGCGCCCCGACGAGGTGGCTCGCCGGCGGGGCCTTTCGCCCGAAGAGGTCACACCGGGCGGGGTGCTAAGGGCCTACCGGGGTTCACAGCGTGGCGCCTACGTACCTTCGGAGGTGGCATGATGGCCGCGCGCCGTAGCCCGGGCACCGAAACGGGTGCCACCCGCCGCCGGCCGGCCGACAAGCAGTTGGTTGTCCGCCAGTACCGTTCCGCAATCGGCTCCAAGCCAAAACACCGAGGGACGCTGCGTGCTCTCGGCCTGGGGCGTGTAGGGCGGGCTGCTTCACTGCCGGATCGTCCCGAGATCAGGGGGATGCTGGCTCGGGTGCCACATCTGGTCGAGGTGTTGGAGGAGGCCAAATGAAGTTGCACGATCTGCAACCGGCGCCCGGCTCCAAGCGGTCCCGCAGGCGCGTGGGCCGGGGCATTGCCGGTAAGGGTGGCAAGACGGCTGGGCGCGGCACCAAGGGCGCTGGCGCCCGAGACAACCCCAAACCCGGGTTCGAGGGAGGCCAGTTGCCGCTTTCGCAGCGGATCCCCAAGCTGAAGGGCTTCAAGAACCCCTTCCGGGTTGAGTACGCCGTCATCAACTTGGCCATGCTGGAGCGCTTTGAGGGTGTCATGGTCACTCCCGAGACGCTCCGAGATGCCGGCCTGGTCCGCAAGACGGGGCTGGTCAAGGTGCTCGGCGGGGGGGAGCTCCACCGGAAGTTGACCGTTTCCGCCCACGCCTTTTCGGCTACGGCAGTCGCGGCCATCGAGGCAGCCGGAGGGTCCACCCATGTGCTGGCGTTACCGTTCGGCCACGGCCGCCCCCCGGCCCGAGGCAATGCCCTAACCAACCGATGAGCGCTGACCAGCCTTGCCCACGGTGCAAGCGCTAGTTTGAGAACAGTTAGAGGTCCATCATGCCCATGCCCACCAGCCTCCGCAACCTAAAGGCCGCCTTCCTCATAAGCGACCTACGGGGCAAGATCTTCTTCACCCTGTTCATCATCGCCGTGTACAGGCTCGGTGCCAACATAATCACGCCCGGCATCGATTTTAACGCCGTCCAGTCGCTCGAGGCGGCGGCGAGCCATGGCGGTGTGATCTCCTACCTCAACCTTTTCTCCGGCGGCGCCCTTACCAAGATGGCGGTGTTCGGGCTGGGGATCATGCCCTACATCACGGCCTCCATCATCATCCAGCTGCTCATGGTGGTCATCCCCAAGTTCGAACAGTGGCGCGATGAAGGGCCCTCTGGTCAGCGCAAGCTGACGCAGGTCACCCGCTACATGACCATCGCTTTGGCCATCATGCAGTCGACGGGCCTGGCTTATGCGTTCCACAACGGCGGCGGCGGCCTCTTGGGCACGACGGTGCCCCTCAACGTTGACCTGATCCCCAAGTTCACCGTGCCACGCGTGCTGCTGATCGTGCTCACGATGACCGCGGGCACGGTGGTCGTCATGTGGCTGGCCGAGCTCATCACCCAACGCGGTGTCGGGCAGGGTATGTCGGTGCTCATCTTCACCAACGTCATCGCAGGGCTCCCCACCCAAGGAGACCAGCTGCTCAAGTCGGCAGGGTCGGCCAAGTTCGGGTTCCTGGTCCTCCTCTCCCTTATCTTCCTCGTGGCGATCGTCTTCATCGAGCAGTGCCAGAGGCGCATACCGGTGACCTTCGCCAAAAGAGTGGTCGGCAGACGCATGTACGGTGGCCAGAGCACGTACATACCCATGAAGCTGAACACGGGCGGGGTCGTCCCCATCATCTTTGCGGCTTCGGTCCTGTACTTCCCCATCCTCATCTCCAACGTGTTCCCCAGCACGGGCTGGGGCAAGAGGGTCCAAGATTGGATCAGTGCCAACCTGGCCCAGCCCAGCAGCTTCTGGTACATAGCCATATACGGTGCCCTGATCCTCGTCTTCGCTTACTTCTACGCGGCCATCACCTTTGATCCCCACCAGCAGTCAGATGTGATCCGTAAGCAGGGGGGTTATATCCCTGGTATTCGCCCCGGCCCGCCGACCGAACGCCACTTGCAGAACATCCTCACCCGGATCACCCTGCCCGGTGCGCTCTTCCTGGCCCTGATAGCCCTGCTGCCGTCCATCTTCCTGGGCGTGTGGAACATCCAGAACTACCCCTTCGCGGGGACCACCATCCTCATTGCCGTCGGTGTCGCCCTGGAGACCATGAAGCAGGTGGACAGCCAACTTATGCTGCGCAACTACGAAGGTTTCTTGCGCTGATGGACGGAGCCAGCTCGGCCACCCCCGGGCCGGCCGCGGCGGGTGTGGCCGGGGCAGGGGTGCCGGTGCGCGTGATCGTTTTGGGCAAGCAGGGCGCGGGCAAGGGCACTCAGGCCGCCCGGCTCTCCGAGCGTTACGGGGTCCCGCACATCTCGACCGGCGATGCCTTCCGGGCGGCCGTCCGGTCCGGGTCAGCGCTGGGCGTGAAGGCCAAGACCTACATGGATGCGGGTGAGCTCGTACCCGATGACCTCGTGATCGGGATAGTGAGGGAATACCTGAGCGGTGAGGGTACCGGGGGTTTCGTGCTGGACGGCTTCCCTCGCAACGTGGCCCAAGCCCAAGCTCTGTCGGACATGCTGGCACCCGAGCACCTCGATGCCGTGGTCAACCTCGACGTGAGCACCGAGGAGGTCCTTCACCGCCTAGCTGGCCGGCGGGTCTGCCAGAGCTGCGGCGCCACCTACAACGTCGTGGACAACCCCCCTCAGGTGGCCGGGAGGTGCGACGTATGCGGTGGGGTGGTGGCTCAGCGAGCCGATGACACCGAAGAGGCCATACGTTTGAGGCTGGAAATCTACGAATCGGCCACCGCGCCGCTGATCGACTGGTACGCCAAGCAGGGGCTGGTGGCCACCGTGGACGCGGCTGGCCCTCCCGACGAAGTGGCCGAGCGGGTCTTGGCCGCCGTTGAGGGCGCCCGGCGCTAGCCTCGGGCTTGACGGCAGGCCGCCCGCCCAAGGGGGCCCGTCAAGCTACGACAGGGTCCGAAAAAAAGCTGGTCACGTCCCCCAATGCGGGGAGCACCGGGACAATGCGGGGTAGGCCGACCATCTTGAGCACCCGGTCAACCGATGGCCTCGGAGCGCACAGTACAACCTCCCCGCCCATCTCGCGTATGCGGCGGACGGCACCGATCAGCGCGCCCAAGCCAGAGGAGTCCACAAAAGGGACAGACGAGAGCTCGAAAACCACCCGGCCGGTTGCCGGCAACCCAGCAACGGCGCTCCTGAGCTCGGGCGCGGTGTGCTGCTCCAGGTTGCCTGCCAGGCGGCAGACCAATGCTTCGCCCGTCTGCTCAATACTGATAAGCACGATTACCTCCTTTGGCCGCCCCAGGTCCCTATCATGCTCCCCGAGTGTGAGGGTGGCCGCGACCCGCGGTAACAGCCTTGTAACAGTCGCCGTGCTGCATCGCCCCCAGACCCCCAGTGCTTGTAATCATGGGCTGGTCCCCGGGCGCAGCCAGGCTTAAGGTTAGGAGGGGCCCGTCTGGTGGCCACACGGCTCCTGCTCATAGAAGACGACGAGAACATCAGGGCGTCGCTCGGCATGCTCATGCAGCAGGAGGGCTACGCCATCTCCGAGGCCGGGACCGGCGAGGACGGTCTGCGCATCTTCGCCGAGAGCCAGCCGGATGTGGTCCTGGTTGACATCATGCTTCCTGGGATAGACGGCTTCGAGGTCACCCGGCAGCTGCGCCGTGCCAGCGATGTGCCCGTGATCTTCGTCTCTGCCCGGACCGATACCCATGACATCGTGGCGGGCTTGGAGGCGGGGGCGGACGATTACCTCACCAAGCCCGTGATGGCCAAAGAGCTGTCGGCGCGCATACGCGCCCTGTTGCGCCGTGCCCAGCCGGGTGCCCGCGGAGAGACTGTTCATACTTTCGGGTACCTCCAAGTCCACCCTGAGGCCGGCGTCGTCCGCAAAGATGGCACGGACGTGGCCCTGACCCGGACCGAGTTCCGGCTCCTGTGCGAACTGGCCGCCCGTCCTGGATGGGTCCTGTCTCGTCCCCAGCTGCTGTACCGCGTCTGGGGCTATGACTACTTTGGGGATACGCGCCTGGTCGATGTGCATGTGGGTCGTTTGAGGGCCAAGGTCGAACGCGATCCCTCGACCCCAGAGCTGATCGTGACGGTGCGGGGCCTCGGGTACAAGCTTCAGCCACCGTGATGACCCTGGGTTTGCGTGCCCGGGTGACCTTCGCTTTCGCGGCCGGGGCAGCAGCCCTCTCGGGGCTGCTCGCTGGTACCACGTACGC
The DNA here is from genome assembly GCA_021827285.1 of Actinomycetes bacterium. Lineage (GTDB taxonomy): Bacteria > Actinomycetota > Acidimicrobiia > Acidimicrobiales > Palsa-688 > JAKAWM01. Next base: position 6,372 of record JAKAWM010000010.1, read on the forward strand.
CTTGGTCCACCACTACCTGCTGGCCCAGCGCGAGGAAGCGGCCACTACCCAGACCTACTCGGACGCCCGCCTCGTCAAAGCTGGTCTCGCCCTGCCGGGCACAAACGTGGCCGGCGTCCTGTCGTCGCTCCCCCTCGGCCAGGGGACACTTTCCCTCCTGTACCGCGGCGGTCAGTGGTACTCCGCCTCGGTTGCCGTCGGCGAGACCCCCCGGTCGTCTCGCCCCGCCAGCCTGCCCCCCAGCCTTGTGTCGATGGTGAGCGAGGGCACGCCGGCCCGCCAGCGGGTCGTCTCGGAGGGCCAGCCGTCGGTGGCCATCGGTCTGCCGGTCCGGGCGGCGGGCGCCGACTACTTCGAGGTGCATTCTCTTGCCGAGCTCTCCCGGACGTTGGGCTTGCTTGCCCTGGTCCTGGCGGTCAGCGCCCTGGCGACAACGGCGGGCGGGTTGCTGGTGGGCCGCTGGGCCAGCCGTAGGCTTGTACGGCCCCTTTCGAGCATCGCCGACGTCGCCGCCGCCATTGCCGGCGGTGCCCTTGACCAGCGCCTGCCCAGGGGCGACGACCCGGATCTCGATGTGCTGGCGCGTTCGTTCAACGAGATGGTGAGCGCTCTGGAGCGCCGAATAGAGCGCGACGCGCGTTTCGCGTCAGACGTGAGCCATGAGCTACGTTCGCCGCTTACCACCGTGCAGGCGACCGTTGAGCTGCTCCAGGTTTTCCGCGAGCAGCTACCGGTGGAGGGGGGAAGGGCGCTCGGCCTGTTGAAGGCGGAGGTGCAGCGGTTTTCATTGATGGTCCAGGATCTGCTGGAGATTTCGCGCTTTGACGCCGGCGCTGCCAACCTGGACCTGGAGGAACTACCTCTGGACGACCTGGTGGTCAACAGCGTGGCCGCGTACAGTGCCGGCACGATCCCGGTGCAGGTCGCTCCCAGCGCTCATGGCGCGCTGGTCCGAGCCGATCGCCGGCGCGTCCAGAGGGTGCTCGTGAACCTGCTCGACAATGCCCGCACCTACGCTGGCGGAGCCGTCTTGGTCAGTGTGGCGTGGCGCGCCGGCTGGCTAGCCGTTTGCGTAGACGACGCCGGGCCGGGGGTGCCGCCACAGGAACGGGAACGGGTCTTCGAGCGCTTCTACCGGGGCGCCGCAGCGGGGCGGCGGGCCGAGGGCTCCGGGAGCGGTCTCGGGCTGGCCTTGGCGCACGAGCACGTGAAGGCCCACCACGGTCGCCTCCGTGTCGATGAGAGGCCGGGCGGAGGGGCACGCTTTGTAATTGAGCTGCCCGCCGCCGACCTGACCCCCCGCGCCGACCAGGCCCGGCCGGTGCCATGAAGCGGTCCAGAGTGGGAGAAGGCCCTCGCCTGGCGCGGGGCTGGCTGCTCGCTGCCCTCCTGGGTGTTGTGGCCGGCGGCGCCACGCTGAACGGCTGTGGTGTCGGGCCGCAGGCTGCTCCCGAGAAGATCGACCCCAAGTCGGTGCCTTACGGTCTGCTGGCACCGGTGGGCCAGCCAACCACGACAATCCCAGGCTCTGCGGGAGCCGAAGTGATCGTCTACCTCTACGGCAGGCAACGCCTGGTCCCGGTCGAGCGACCAGTACCGGCTCCGCTCACCATAGAGTCGGCGCTCCGTCAACTCGCCAGCGGTCCCACGGCCGCCCAGTCAAGCATGGGGCTCACCAGCCCAGCGTCTGCGGTCGGCCCGTTCCACGCCGGCCGGGTCAGGAGGGGAGTCGTCTCTGTTGACCTACCGCTGTCGTTCGAGAACCTGGGCGGCCAGGATCAGATCGTTGCCGCCGCCCAGATAGTCTTTACGGCCACCGCCTCTGGCCTGGCCAAAGGGGTGCTTTTCCTGGTGGACGGGCAGCGCGCCCAGGTCCCCGGGGATAGAGGCAATCTCATCCAGAGCCCCGTGACCAGGGGCGCGTACTCTTTGCTGGCGCCGAGCTGACGGCACCTGGTCGAGGCTCGGCCCGTCGTGAGCTTCAGGCGGTCGTGAGCTTCAGGCGGCTGCCCCGGGCCCCCTGGCACGGTAGCCTGGCAGCGGTGAGGCGCCGTCCCGACGAGATAGCCAAGATGCGCAAGGCGGGCCGCGTGGTGGCCGAGATGTTGGAAAAGACATCAGCGGCGGTGCGACCGGGTGTCACCACGGCGGAGCTGGACAGGGTGGCCCGCGACATTCTCGATCGGCGGGGAGCCCGGTCCAACTTTCTCGGTTATCGCGGTCCCAGTGGCGTCCCACCCTTCCCGGCGGTCATCTGCACCTCCCCCAACAACGTCATCGTTCATGGCATACCGGGACCATACGTGATGAAGGAGGGGGATATCATCTCCCTCGACTGCGGGGCGATCGTCGAGGGCTATCACGGCGATGCCGCCGTGACCGTGGCTGTCGGCCAACCCAGCGCCCTGGCTGACAAGCTCATGCGTGTCACCCAGGAGAGCCTCATGGCCGGGGCGGCGCAGCTGGTTGACGGCAACCGGTTGCACGAGGTGGGCTTGGCCGTCCAGACGGTGGCCGAAGGGGCCGGGTTCTCGGTGGTAAGAGGGTACGTGGGCCACGCCATCGGTACCCAAATGCATGAAGACCCCCAGGTACCCAACTACTGGCCAGGTACGCCGGGCCCCAAGTTGCGCACGGGGATGGTGTTCGCGCTCGAGCCCATGGTCAACGCCGGTGCGGCTGACACCGTCCAGCTGAACGATGGCTGGACCGTCGTCACCGCCGACGGCAGCCTGTCTGCTCACTTCGAGCACACGATCGCCGTCACCGACGGCGGCCCGGAGATCCTGACGTTGGTGGGCTAGGGCCCCCTACCCCGCGCCATCGGCGTGGGCGGAGCCGTCTGGACACTCTCCGAGGATGTGGTATCGTGTTGAGCCGTCCCTGAGGGGTTTGCGCGCGGGCGCAGTAGTGCGTTCAGTGAGCGCCTTGACGGGCGGACCCGACAAGCCGAGGTAGTAAGTGCCGTGAAAGTACGCCCCAGTGTCAAGCCGATCTGCGAGAAGTGCAAGGTGATCCGCCGTCACGGGCGGGTGTTGGTCATATGCGTCAACCCGCGGCACAAGCAGCGGCAGGGTTAGGCGGCTGGCATGGCTCGTATCTCGGGGGTAGACATCCCGCGGGAAAAGCGGCTCGAGGTGTCCCTCACCTACATCTACGGCATAGGCAGGACTACCTCCAACCGGGTTTGCGAGGCGACCGGGGTCAACCCCGATACGCGGGTCAGGGACCTCACCGACGAGGAGGTCGGCAAGCTCCGCAGCTGGATAGACGCCAACCTCAAAGTCGAAGGCGACCTACGCCGTGACGTCAGCCAGGACATCAAACGCAAGATCGAGATCGGTTCCTACCAGGGATTACGGCACCGCCGCGGGCTGCCGGTCCGGGGCCAGCGGACCCACACCAACGCCCGGACGCGCAAGGGGCCGAAGAAGACGGTCGCGGGCAAGAAGAAGCTAAGGAAGCATTAGAAGATGCCAAAGCCCAAGCCCGGCGGGCGACGCCCGCGCCGCCGCGAGCGCAAGAACATCGCCTACGGCGTGGCTCACATCAAGAGCTCGTTCAACAACACCATCGTGTCCATAACCGACCTGGACGGCAACGTCCTGGCCTGGGCATCGGCGGGCAACGTCGGCTTCAAGGGTTCACGCAAGTCGACCCCTTTCGCTGCGCAGCTGGCGGCTGAAGCGTGCGCGCGGCGAGCCCAAGAGCACGGCGTCCGTAAGGTTGACGTCCTTGTCAAGGGCCCAGGTTCGGGTCGTGAGACGGCGGTGCGCTCCATCATGAACACCGGCATCGAGGTGGCAGGCATAAAGGACGTGACGCCTATCCCCCACAACGGCTGCCGGCCCAAGAAGCGGCGGAGGGTCTGATGGCACGCTACATCGGCCCGGTTTGCCGCCTTTGCCGGCGAGAAAAGATGAAGCTTTTCTTGAAGGGGCCCAAGTGCGACTCCCTCAAGTGCCCCATAGAACGCCGCCCCTACCCGCCCGGCGAACATGGCCGCGACCGTGCCCGCCAGGGCTCGGAGTACCTGGCCCAGTTGCGCGAGAAGCAAAAGGCGCGCCGTATATACGGCGTGTTGGAGAAGCAGTTCCGCACCTATTACGAAGAAGCCAACCGCCAACAGGGGATCACTGGTGAGAACCTGCTCCGCATGCTTGAGCTTCGCCTCGACAACGTTGTCTTCCGCGCTTGTTGGGGTGCCAGCCGGTCACAAGCCCGCCAATTCGTGCGCCACGGCCACGTCCTGGTCAACGGCCGCCGGGTCACCATCCCGTCCTACCGGCTGCGTCGCGGCGATGTCGTCGCTCTCGCACCCAAGACGCGCCATCTCATAATCGTGCGCCACAATCTCGACACACTGGGCCGCCAGGTCCCCGCCTGGCTGGAAACCGGCGGGGACGGCTTTGAAGTGAGCGTGCGCGAACTGCCGCTTCGGGAGCACATCGACGTGCCGGTACGCGAATCGCTCATTGTCGAGCTCTACTCGAAGTAACTGAGGAGGCCCTCGTACATGCTCATCATTCAACGCCCGACCGTGGAGCCCTTGGGCGAAGAGGAGGGCAACCGCCAGCGTTTCACCATAGGCCCTCTCGAACCCGGCTTCGGCCATACCCTTGGTGTTTCCCTTCGCCGGACACTGCTGTCCTCTATCCCCGGCGCCGCGGTCACCCAGGTCCGCTTTGACGACGCCCTCCATGAGTTCACCACCTTGCCCGGCATCAAAGAGGACATCACCGACATCCTCCTCAATTTCAAGGACATCGTTTTGCGAGTGGAGTCCGATGAGCCGGTCACGTTGCGCCTGGATGCGCGCGGACCAGGTACGGTGACGGCCGGGGACATACAAACTACGGCCGATGTCGAGGTCCTGAACCCCGACCTGTCTCTGGCCACCCTCAATGCCAAGGCCCGGCTGGCCTGCGATATCACGGTGGAGCGCGGCCGCGGGTACGTCCCCGCCGAACATAATAAGCACTCCTCCACTATCGGGGTGATCCCGGTTGACTCGATATTCTCGCCCATCCGGTTGGTCTCGTTTTCGGTTGAGCCCGCCCGGGTCGAGCAGTCCACCGACTACGACCGCTTGGTCATCGACATCACCACGGATGGGTCTATAACCCCCAAGGAGGCCCTGGCCTCGGCCGGGTCCACGCTTCGTTCCCTATTCAGCCTGGTTTCCGAAATGAGCGAGGCGCCCCAAGGCTTGGTCCTGGGCGAGTTGGCCGGAGCGGGTAGCGGCTCCCCCGACCTGGACCTTCCGATCGAGGAGCTTGACCTCTCGGAGAGGCCTCGCAACTGCCTCAAGCGGGCCCAGATCAACAGCGTGGGAGAACTTGTGTCTAAGACCGAGGACGACCTCTTGGCCATCACCAACTTCGGCCAGAAGTCGCTTGACGAAGTGGTCCAAAAACTCGACGAGCGGGGCTTGTCGCTCCGCACCAAGCAGGGTTAGCACCGATGCCCGGCACTCCTGGCCGTCCGAAGAAGGGCCCCCGGTTCGGTGGCGATGCTGCCCACCAGAAGGCGATGATGGGTAACTTGGTCGCCTCGTTGATCGCGGGCGAGGGGTTGGTGACCACCGTGCCCAAGGCCAAAGCTCTCCGGCCGGTATTCGAAAAGTGCGTTACCAAGGCCAAGAAGGGGGGCGTTGACCACCAGCGTCAGGTGGTGGCCTTCATCCGCGACAAAGATATGGCCCACAAGTTGTTCGTCGACATTGCTCCTCGCTATGCCGAACGTAATGGTGGCTATACCCGGATCCTCAAGCTTGGCCCCCGCCACGGGGACAACGCTCCCATGGCGCGTATAGAGCTGGTCTGAGCCTCGCGCTTGGCCCACTGGGCCGCTTCCGGCGCTTCTTGCTCACAAGCGCCGTACGGTTGCTACCTTAGGCCTGGTTGGAGACTTCCGAGGCCACCCAGGCAGGTCCTGAGCTGTGCCGGTTACGCCTGCTCGTGGCTTACGTGGGAGCCACCTTCCATGGTTTCGCGGCCCAACACGGCGTTACCACGGTAGCGGGCACCCTGGGAGCTGCCTTGGAGCGTGTCCTGCGCCATCCGGTTCAGCTCACCTGTGCCGGCCGCACCGACGCCGGGGTCCACGCCTGGGGTCAAGTGGTGAGCCTGGACGCGCGCTGCGATGCTGACCTCGGTCGCTTACAGCGCTCGCTCAACAAGATGCTGGCCCCAGCCATCGTGGTCCGGGAGGCCACCTGGGCACCGGAGGGGTTCGACGCCCGTCGCTGGGCTTCCTCACGTACCTACCGCTACCACGTCCTATGCTCGTCCGTGCCCGATCCGCTTCGAGCGGCCACCGAATGGCACGTGGGCCAGCCGCTTGACCTGCGGGCTATGCAGCAGGCTTGCTACCCCCTATTGGGTGAGCACGACTTCACGTCCTTTTGCCACGGAGCACCGGGCGCGTCGCTGGTGCGCCGGGTGCTGCGGGCAGAATGGTGCGGTCTCGGCCTGGGCCGGTTGTGCTTCGAGATCGAGGCCGTGGCCTTTTGCCACCAGATGGTCCGGTCCATCGTCGGGACAATGGTGGAGGTTGGCCTAGGGAGGAAGAAGGCTGGCGAAATGACTTCCGTGCTAGCCGCCCGGGCCAGGGCAGCCTCCGGGCCAGTGGCGCCCGCGCACGGGCTGTGCCTGTGGGAAGTGAAGTACCGCCCGGGGGCGGCTAAGTCCTGAGCCCACCGTCCACGGCTATCTTGGTTGGCATGACCCCGAGCAGGAGACCTGCCGTCGCGGCCGTCCTGGCTGTGCTCGCCACCCTGGCCGCCACGGGCGGCGTGGCTTATGCCGGTGCGCCGGAGCACACCAAGCCGCCTCAGGAGCACACGAAGCCGGCCTCCGAGCACACCAAGCCGGCGGCCCGTATCTTTGCCGATGCCGTGGCCGCCATGAAGAGGGCGAAAAGCTTTCACGTCACCGGCCACCTGGACGCGGGAGGCACCAAAGAACTGCTCAACTTGAGCATGTCGCCCTCTGGAGGGGGTGGCAGCGTCGGTCTGCCCGGCGTGACCATGCAGATCATCGTCATGGGCACTTCGGTGTACATCAAGGCTGACGAGAAGAGCTGGCTTGACTTGACGCACAGCCAGTCCACCGCGGCGCTGGTAGCCGGCCGGTGGATCAAGGCCAAGAGGTCCAACCCGGACTTCCGCGACTTTGTGAACCTCACCGTTTCGACATCGTTCATAGGCCAGGTGACGTCCGGCCCCGCCACCTTCTCCAAGCTCCCGGCCACCAAGGTCTTCGACGGCCGCCCTGCCGTGGTCCTGACCGACAACCGAGGGGGCAAGCTTTACGTGGCCGATACCGGCCCTGCCTACTTCCTCTACCTCCAAGGGAGCGGGCAAGGCTCATCGGGGACGATGACCTTCACTGACTTCGGCCGCGCGCCCATGCCGGCGGCACCGGCCAACGCCATACCTCTTTAGTGCCCCTTCTTTAGTACCTCTTCAGCTCTTGGAGCCGTAGGCCGGGGCCACGCCCACCTGCGGCGAGGTACGCCGACCTGGCCCGGTGCCCGGCGCTTTGAAGGGGCCGGCCCGCCTGAGCAGGGCGGCTAGCACCCCCCCGGCCAGCATGACCCAAGCCTTGCCCACGAGTTGCCCAGGGAGAGCGACTGAAAGCGGTATACCCGCGAGCGTGAGGAAGAGCGTCGAGTCCACCACGTCACCGACCAGGCCCGACCCGACCACGGCGACGGGGAAGTTCCATGCTTGTAGTGGGGTGTAGACGAGGAAGTCGCAGCTTTCGGAAACGAGGAACGTGACCCCCGAGGCGACGGCTAGCGAGGGGCTGGAGACCCACCAGGAGATGGCGGCCCCGGCCACGATGGCGGTCAAGCCAACGCGAGCGCCGGCCAGGCGCTGGACAATGTCCCGGGCCACGAAGGTGAGGGCCGCCAGGTAAACGCCCGAGGGGGCGCGCAGGCCAAAGCCAACCGGCAGGTAGTGGGCCCCCTGCGCGGCCGTCCCGATATGGGAGATCATCCAGTTGGCCCCGGCGATGGAGCCTACATAGATGGCCAGCGAGATAGCCGCCATTGCGGTCCTGTCCCGGTCGAGCCCGGGCCGGGCCCGGCGCTGTGGCCAAGCTGGGACCGCTGATGGCCATGACCGTGGCACAGGGCGGCTCATGTCTTGGCGGTGCGCCCGCAGCTCTCGGCCTGGGTGAGCAGGGCGCTGCAGCGCGCTTGTTCTTCCGGGCTGAGGTCGGGTGCGGCGCGGACCGCCAAGGGCTTTATTGCGATCCCCCCGCGGGGGTTGAAGTCCCCGAACACCCGCAGGTACCTGGGGGCCAGCTTGGCCGCCAGATGGTCAGCGATGCTGTTCACGCAGGCTTCGTGGAATGTCCCCTGGTTGCGGTAACCCATCAGGTACAGCTTCAGGCTCTTGCTCTCCACGCAACGGGGGCCGGGGACGTAGTCGATCCGCAGGTGCCCGTAGTCAGGCTGCCCGGTGACCGGGCAGAGGCTGGTGAACTCGCTGCACAGCAGTGAGACGACCCAGGGGGCGTCGGGGCAGGGGTTGGCAAAGGTCTCGAGTACCGAAGCATCAGGGTGGTCGTAGTGGTACTCTGTGCGACCGCCCAGTGCTCGCAGGGGAGGGGTCTCGCTCAAAGCTCGCTCAAAGCTCGCTCAAAGCTCGCTCATCGCTTGTCCGGGCGTAGCG
>JAKAWM010000011.1 GCA_021827285.1 Actinomycetes bacterium
CCGGCGCGGTGCAAGCCACGCCCGATCCGGTAGGCGAGGGCCGGACCTCGGGTGCGGTGCCCCGAGGGAGGCCCGAACGGGACACCGCTCAGGACGAGGGCAGCCGGGGGGCCAGGCACGGGGGCCGTCGCGCTGGCAAAGGTTTGGCGCTGCCCTAAGTGGGCACTGATGGTCGCCAGGTGGAGAGCCACCCGTCCTCCGAAGCTGTGGCCCAGCACAACCAGGGGCGGTGGGCCCAACTCGGCCAGGAGGGGGACGGCCCACTCGGCGTACTCCTCGGTCGACCAGGCCGTGGGAGGGTCGGGAGAAACGCCGTGGCCCGGCAGGTCGATGGCGACGGCGGAGAAGCCTTCCAGCACGGCATCGAAGTCGTGGTGATCGCGACCCCAGCCGTGCAACGCCAAGACGCGCGGTGGGCCGGCACCGTAACGGGTGCCCCAGATCCGCCCACCGGAGAACGAGCTGAGCGCCATGTCCGGGGGCCAGGCTAGCCTCGGCCGGGCTGCGGGCCCCTCCCCGGCCACTGTGCAAGTCTGCTCCGCGCGCACTAGGTTCTTCCCGTGGCTACCGAAACGGGCGTAGGGCAACCACTGGGACGTGCCCAAGTACTGGACCTCGTGCGTGGATCCTTGGCGGATATCCTGGGGACAAGTCCAGACCGCATCGCTGAGGCCTCGTCCTTTGACGACCTGGGGGCGGACTCACTCGCCCTCATAGAACTGGTCGAGGCTTTGGAAAAGGAGTTGGGGGCACGTATCGCCGGCTTCCGCATCGACGACGAGGATCTCGAGGATTTGAAAACCGTTCGTGACGCGGTCGATTACGTAGTTGCCAAGTTGGGGAGCTTGTCCTGAACCAAGGAGCGGGAGGCAAAGTCGGCGCTGGCAGCCCTGTCTTGCCCGAGCAGGACGCTCTGGCGTCCAAGCTCGGCTGGCGGGTCAATGACCCGGATCGTCTGGTCCAGGCATTTGCCCACCGCTCGTGGTGCGCCGAGCATCCGGGTCACGAACCGAACGAGCGCTTGGAGTTCCTGGGCGACGCGGTTTTGGGGCTCATTGTTACCGACCACTTGTTCCGTACGTACCCCGACCTGGCCGAAGGAGAACTGGCCAAGGCCAGGGCAGCCGTGGTCAACTCGGCCGCCCTGGCGACCATAGCCCGTGACCTCGACCTGGGTAGTGCTCTCATGCTCGGCAAGGGCGAAGACGCCTCCGGTGGGAGAGCAAAGCCCTCAATACTGGCCGATGCCGCCGAGGCGGTTATCGGCGCCATCTACCTCGACGCCGGGTACTCGGTCACCGAGGACATAGTCCTGCGCTTGGTGGCTGATCTGGTGGGTGAGGCCGCCAGCGGCCCCGGGGGCCAGGACTTCAAGACCCGCCTGCAGGAGCTATGCGCCCAGGACTTTGACGAGTTGCCCGTTTACAACGTTGCCGACAGCGGACCGGACCATGCCAAGGTCTTCACGGCAGAGGTGTCCGTGGCCGGGCGCCGCCTGGGCACCGGAGAGGGCCGGTCCAAGAAGCAGGCCGAGCAAGCAGCGGCCCGCTCGGCTTGGCAGGTCCTGCGTTCAGCGGCGGATCCTAATGAAGAGCAATCAGGTCGGGAGGCCGGCTCCTAGGACATGACCCAGCGCTATCTGGCGTACTGCGTTGGCGGTGGCCGCAGTGCCTGAGCTCGCCGAGGTCGAAACGCTAAGGCGGGACCTTATCCCCTTGTACGTTGGTCACCGGCTGGATGGCATCGCCATAATGGGGCCGCGGACCGTTCGCCGGCACCGGCCAGAGATGCTGCAGGCGCTGCCGGGCGAGGTACTGGGGAGGGTGGGGCGCCATGGCAAGTACCTGTTGCTCGGATGGGAAAGCGGGCGCATCCTGGTTGTTCACCTGCGCATGAGCGGGCAGCTGCTCGCCTCGGCGCCCGGAGCCCCACTTGCCTCCCATACCCATGCCGTCCTTTACTTCGAGGATGCCCCAGAGCTGCGCTTTGTGGATCCCCGTACTTTTGGCGAGCTTTTCGTTGCCTCTCCGCCCGACGGCGCCGGCACCGTGGCCGAGATCGACCACCTCGGCCCCGACGCGGTGGTGGTGGAGGCGAAGTACCTGGAGCGCGCCCTGGCCGGCCGGCGGGCTCCTCTCAAGTCGATCATGCTCGACCAAAGTGTGCTGGCGGGGATCGGCAATATTTACGCGGACGAGATCTGCTTTGCTGCCCGGCTGCGCCCAGACCGTGCCGCCGGATCGCTCAGGGCCACCCAGGTGGACCGCTTGGCGCGATCGGTCCGTTCCGTGCTCGAGGCAGCCATAAGCAAACGGGGCTCCACGCTGGGGGACGGCCAGTACGTGGACCTCAGGGGCCGCTCCGGAAGCTACCAAACCCAACATATGGTCTATGGCCGGGCCGGGCAGCCCTGCCGTGTGTGTGGCCAAGAGGTTGTCAAGCTGGCACTCGGCGCCCGCTCCGCGTTTGCCTGCCTGGGGTGCCAAAGCTAGGGAAGGCCTGGTACTCCCCGAGCGAAACGTGGTCGCCGTAGGGGCGGCACGCTCTGGGGAGGTAGGCGGCGAGGAGGCAACGCGCCCAGCAGATCGGCTGTGGCGTCAGCCACCCGTCGTACGGCGGCCTCGAATGCTACCTGGGCCGGCGGCGATGGCTCCCGGATCCCGCTCACCTTGCGGACGTACTGGCGGGCGGCGGCGTCCACCTCCTCGGCCGTGGCCGGCGGCTGGAGCCCTCGTAGCGTCGTGATGTTGCGGCACATCTGCCCGATGGTAGGGTTCCGGCGAGCCGGCCGCCGAGCTACGATCGGTGCTCGCCCCACCTGACATCGAGGCTCAAAGGAGGCCCTGAAAAATGAGCTCTGGTCCCTATGGGCCCCCGCCGCCGACCGGCGGCGCGAGCGGCCCGACCGGCAGCCCCATTGGATCAGGCGCCGGCCAGCCGCCCGTGGGGCCGGGCTACATAGCCCCTAACCCTGCTGGTGGGCCTGCCTACCCTCCAAGTGGGGCCGCCTATCCACCAAGTGGGTCCGCCTATCCTCCGAGTGGGGCGGCCTTCCCTCCTGCGGCCCCGCCCATGGCACCCAATGAGCCGGTACTGGTCACGGTAGGGGACATTGCTTGCACGCAGACCCAGCTCATAACTCCGATGGGCCGGGGGCCGTTGCGGGGGACGACCTGGATCGCGACCAGGCAGATCACCACGAGCGAGAAGATCCCCACGTACGCCATCGTCCTCGCCGTTGTCTTCGCGCTGGCGTGCCTGCTGGGCTTGCTGTTCCTTCTGATCAAGGAGCGCACTATTCAGGGTTTCGTTCAGGTCTCGGTGCAGGGGCCGGGTGTCTACTACGCCACGCAGGTGCCGGTCAGCACTGATGCGGAGGTGAACGACGTCGAAGCCCGGGTCAATTACATCCGCTCTTTGGTTTCAGCATTGGGCTGAGGGGAGCCCCCAGCGCCTCGGTGCGGTGCCGAGGCTCGCCCAGGGTCTACCGGGCGTTCCGGTGCCCCCCACTGCGCACCGGGCCAGCCAGAGAGGCAGCCAGCCAGAGGGCGCCTCACCGGGTGGGAGGTTGGATCCGGTGGCAGTCACCACTTCGATGCGCCAGCCCCGCTAACTTTGAACGAGCGTGTTCCTCAAGTCCCTTGTCCTGAAAGGCTTTAAGTCTTTCGCCGATACAACGACCCTGGAGTTCGAGCCCGGGGTCACGGTCGTCGTGGGGCCGAACGGCTCTGGTAAGTCCAACATCGTCGACGCTGTCGCCTGGGTGCTCGGAGCGCAAGGGCCCCGAGTGTTGCGCTCCTCAAAGATGGAGGACGTCATTTTTGCCGGCACCCCGAAGCGGGCACCGCTCGGGCGAGCCGAGGTATCACTCACGATCGACAACTCCGCCGGCCTGTTGCCGATCGACTTCTCGGAGGTCAGGATCACACGCGTCCTCTGGCGCAGCGGGGAGTCCGAGTACGCCATCAACGGTGCTCCGTGCCGGTTGCTTGACGTCCAGGAGCTGCTCTCTGACACCGGGCTTGGTCGCCAGCAGCATACGATCGTTTCGCAGTCCCAGCTCGATTCGATCCTTTCAGCTCGTCCGGAGGACAGGAGGGCCGTGATCGAAGAAGCGGCCGGCGTGTCCAAGCACCGCAGGCGCAGGGAGAAGGCTCAGAGGCGTCTCGACGGTACCGAAAGCGCGCTCGTCAGGGCCCAGGATCTGCTCCGGGAGGTCCGTCACCAGCTGCGGCCCCTCGAGCGCCAAGCCGAAGCGGCCAGACGGCACGAGCAGCTGGCCGGCGAGCTGGTGGTCTTGCGCAGGTACCTATTTGGGCGCGAGCTCGCTTCACTCCAGGCTCGGTTGGAAGGGGTCGTGTCTGCCCGCGCCGAGTTGTCCCGCTCGGAGGCAGAAATCCTCTCCGAGCTGTCCCGCCTTGACGCTTCAGTCCTAGCCGCGGAGGTTGAGCTTGATGTAGCCCAGCGGGAGGCCGATGCCACCGACCTGGCGGAGGCCGTTTCGGCGGCCGAGGGCCTCAAAGCGCGGGCCTCCGGCCTAGTGGCGCTGCTCGAAGAGCGAGCCAGAGGCATAGAGCGTGAGAGGACCGCAGCGGTTGACCGGGACGTTGTGGCCACTTTGGAGGCAGAGGCGGCCTCGCTCACAGAACAGCTAGAAGAGGCCGACCGCGAGGCCTTGGCGCTACTCCCACTCGAGGCAGAACTAGCTGAGGCAGAGGCGGCCCTAGCCGGGGAGCAACCTGGTCCGGCGCTTGGAGGGGCAGAGATTGACCCCGCAGAAGTCGGTGCCGATGAGGCCCGCTGGGCTGGCGCGGGTGGCGGGGCGGCGCAGGCTGCCCCCGCCGGCGCCGGTGCCAGCACGCCGTGGGAGAGCCCAGTTGAAGGCCATGACCTGGCTGGAGTGCGAGCCGAGACGGCGGCGTTGCGCCGGTCCATCGAACTGGCTGAGGTCGAGATTCGCCGGCTGGCCGCCCGCGCAGAAGCCCTTAGTGGCCGAACGGCTCGGCTCAAGGGCGAAGTGGCCAGGTTGGAGGGCCTGGTGGCCGAGTCGGACGGAGCCGCACCCGCGCACGCAGCGGCCGTTGATCAGGGCAGGAGGGCACTGGCGGCAGCTGAAGCGGAGCAGCTTCGAGTGGAACAAGAGCGTAGGGCCGCTGAAGCCGAGCGTCACCGCTGGTCCGCTCGGGCCGAAGCGCTGTCACAGGCACTCGACGAGGCCCGGGCACGCGCCGGTGCGCGGAGGTTGGCCCAGGTAGAAGGTGTGCTTGGGGCGCTGTTGGAGCTGGTGGAGGTCGATGAAGGCTGGGAGGCTGCCTTCGAAGCCGCCGCCGGCGACGCCTTGGCCGCGGTCGTCGTGGACGGCTACGAAGCGGCCCGGCGGGGGCTGGCTCACCTGGCCCACCAGGAAGCGGTGGGCGCCGTGATGGCGCTCGGCTCAGGTCTCCTGGTCCCGCCGGCTGGTGACTTGCCCGAGGGGTGCGTGAGGGCGCGCCAGCACGCCCGTTCCCGGGACGGCGGCGTCCAAGAACTGCTTGACCGGCTCCTCTCCAGTGCCGTTGTCGTCGAGGGTGGTTGGGAGGATGCCATTGATGTGGCCGTGGCTCACCCGGAGCTGGTCGTCGTGACCAAGTCGGGCGACCGCTGCGCTGGGGGGATATGGCGGACTGGCGCCAGCGCCACCGGCGCCACGGGCGCCGCGCTTGAGCGGGCGCGCGCCCAGCTTTCTTTGGCCGCCAGCCGTGCCGACCAGGCGGCACTGGCCGAACGCGAGGCGAAGGATGCGGCGGGACGGGCCAGATCCGTCTACGCCGGCGCGGTACGTGCCGCAGAGGCCAATGCCTCCCAAGGCAAAGCGGCCCGCGAATCCCTGCGCCAGGCTCGCGCCGACCTGGCTGAGGCAGAGGAGGAGTCCGGCTCCCTCGCCTCCCAGCAGGCTGAGGTTGCAGCCCGCTTGGCGGCCGAGCGGCAGAAGAGGGGGCGCCTGGAGGCGTTACTTCCCGGGCTTGAGGCCGCCCGCGCCCGCTTGGCCGAGCGCACGGCTGCCGTGGCGGCCTTGCGCCGCGACCTCGAAGTGCGGGCTGCCAGCATCGAAGAGCGGCGGGAACTGCTCGGCCGGCGGTTGGCGCAGCTAGAGCAGCGCCTGGCCGGGAGCGTGGCCGAAAGATCGGGTGCCGAAGCCAAGCGGGCTCGGCTTGAGGCCGTGGCTCAAGCGACGGCCGCGCTCGGCGCTCTGGTTGGGTCGAGGTTAACCACCTTGGAAAGTGTGCTGGCCGGCCTACGCGATGCCCGCCGGTCCGAGGTGGCCGCGTTGAGGGCCGCAGGTGAGCAGCTAGAGGTTTTTCGCCGGGAGAGGGCCAGGGTCGAGCGCCAGCTGTCTGAAGCCCGGGAACGTTCTGGGCGGGCAGAACTGGACGCGACCGAGCTAAGAGCCCGCCTCCAGTTGCTGACCGAGAACGTGCGGCGCGAGCTGGATTGTGAACCGGCCGTCTTGGCGGGTGCCGAGTGCCCTCCGCTGCCCGCAGGGACGAGCGCGCCGTCCAGGGCACGGGAGCTGGAGCGAGAGATCCGCCTCATGGGACCGGTCAACCCGCTGGCGCTCGAAGAGCACGCCGCGCTACAAGAGAGGCACGCCTTTTTGGAGGCCCAGCTGCACGACGTGCAGGCGGCCAGGCGAGAGCTGGCCAAGGTGATAAAGGCCGTAGACGCGGAAATCATTACTGTTTTCAAGGCTGCCTTTGACGATGTGGCGGACAATTTTGCGGGCCTGTTCGCGACCCTTTTCCCCGGTGGTCAAGCCAGCCTGTACTTGACAGAGCCATCCGAGCTCTTGGAGTCCGGCGTCGATATCGAGGTCCGGCCAGTCGGCAAGAACGTGAGGCGGCTGTCGTTGCTCTCGGGGGGGGAACGAAGCCTGGTCGCCCTGGCTTTCCTGTTTGCGGTTTTCCGAAGCCGCCCTTCGCCTTTTTACATGATGGACGAGGTCGAGTCAGCCTTGGACGACGTCAATTTGCACCGGTTCTTGGACCTTGTGCATGAGTTCCGGTCGGAGGCGCAGTTGCTCGTTGTCAGTCACCAAAAGCGCACCATGGAAGCCGCGGACTGCCTCTATGGCGTCACCATGCCCCCCGGGGGGTCGTCGAAGGTGGTCAGCCAGATGATCGAGCGCCCGGCCGCGGCCGCCACTTGAGGCCGCCGCCACTCGAGGCCGCCGGCCTTGCTTGCGGGCCCGTGTGGAGTGCCGGACGTTCCGCGCGCTTGGCGCCTGCACTGGCTACGTCTCGCCTTGACGCCTGCGGTCGGCCAGCTCGAGAGACCAACCCCATCCGGGCGATGACAGGACGGCTGCCAACAGGAGAGCAGCCATCGCCGCGAGCGCCAACGCGAACCCGAGGGACAGGCCCGGCGGCCAATAGGTCAGCCCCACCGAGTGCGTCCCGGCCGGCACTCTGACCCCCACGAACAGGTCGCCCACCTCGTGAACGGGGAGGGCCCGGCCGTCGGCGGTCACCCGCCACCCGGGCTCGTATGTCACCCGCAGCAGGAGCGGGGCGGTCCGGTTGACCCTCACGGCCAGGTGCCATGTAGAGCTGCCACGTTGCGTGACGGATAGCACCCGTCCGGCTGAACCGGGCCGGAAGCTGAACTGGGCGGCTCCTGGTACGGCATAGAGGTAGAGCTGGTAGGGGGGAGCCCCCAGGGCGGCAACGAAGGTGGTGCCCGCAGGTACCCGTCCGTATGACGCCAGGATGAAAGCGGCGCCGTAGAGGCGGGCGAGGGCGGCGGAAGTGACCGAGGGCGCAAAGACGTTGTTCCCCGTACCGGACCTGGCTGTGGCGGCCGGCACCGGCCAGGTCGCCCAGTAGGAACGCGGGGTGACAGGGTCGTGGACGGCCAACTCGCGGATGCGGTAGCCCACGTTGACCTCGGGGTAGATGCCGGTCCCCGTCCATTCGGTCACGTCCGCCTCATTGGGCCCGTCCAGGGCGACAAGGCGGTTGCCAACCAAGCGCTGAAGTTGTGCCACGGCTGGGTTGACCGGGAAGGGATCGTGTGAATAGCTGTTCAGCCCGATACCAGCCCACACGAGGTAGGCGGTTTGGGCGCTGAGGATGACGGCACAGCTCGCGAGCCGCAGCCGCCGGCTGGCACGGCGGCTGCCCCCGAGGGAGTGCCGCCCGCGAGCAGTTCGGCTTGGAGGCACCATGGCGACAAGGGCCAATGCCACCAGGCCAGCGAGGGTGATGGAGGGCCAGCTAAGGGCGTGACGGCGTTGTGAGAGCTCCGCGGCCGAGAGCCCGCGACCTGTTCCCGAAAAGAGCCACAGGTAAGCCAGGTACATGAAGCCTGTGCCAGCACCAGCGAGGAGGGCCGTCTGGGTACCCGTTCGGGACCAGTACCGCCTGAGCGAGCTGAGGCCGAGCCCGGCCAATAGCGCGATGCAGAACGCAAGGATCGACAGGGCGCGGGTTGGGGCCACAGCTTCCAGGCCGATCCCCGATAGGAGCGGTCCCTCGACTGGCGAGTAGGCGACCATGCCGGCGACGAGCGCGGTTATGGCCAGGGCGATCACCAGCGGGCGCCGTCGGCCCAGGGTCAGTGCCACGACAACCAACGCCAGCGCGGCCGTCCCGACGTAGGCAGCCGATTCGTAGTAGTTGGCCGGGCCGAACCAGGAGCTGTTCCTAGTGGGCAGCCCGTCGTAGCCCTGTGCGAGCACAAGGACGAGCGAGCCGACGGGGAGGTGGTTGCCGCCGCTTTCCCGGGCCCGGGCCGAAAGATCGAGGACGGACAGGCCAGGGATCCACAGGGGTGCTGAAAGTGCGGCGCCGCCGGCCAGCCCGGCGCTGATGCGACCCAAGGTGGCCAGCTGGCCGCGCCCCCCCATGAGCCATCCGAAAGCGCCGCTCACGATGGCTAGGAGGGCGAGGCCCAAAGCGAGTAGCGCGAGCGTCTCCGGGAACCCTCCGTAAACCGCGAAGGCGCTGGCGAAGGCCACGACCATGACGCCGGCTAAGCGATGGCCGGGGTGGCGGCGGCGCATCATGCCGGCCAGCAGCCAACCTACCCAGACGAGCGGGCGGCTGACAGCCCACCCCGCCCACCCGCTCAGGGCGCCAGACAGCATGAAAGTGGTCGCCGCGAAGGCGGCACCGAGAGGGCCGGCGCTGGCCAGGCGGGCGGCCATGTAAGTGCCGGTGCCCGCGATGAGCAGGTTGGTGAAGACGGCGACCAGATAGGAAGCGCTAAGGGGAAAAAGGTAGCCAACCAGGGTGGGGAGCGCGAACGGTGCTGATTCCCAGTTGAGCATGAGGGGCATGCCCGCGCCCGAATAGACGTTCCATAGCGGCAGCTGGGCGTGGTGGACGGCCAGCCAGTCCAGGGTGTTCCACGGTACTTCCTGGGTGATCAAGTCGCCGTTCAGGTGGTTGAAGGATCCCAGGTAGGGCAGGTGAGTGGGCACATAGGTGAGATAGGACAGCTGGTGCCCGATGTCGGCCGGGCCGAAGGACAAGCCATCCCAAAGGGCGGGGGAAAAGTAGGCGAGCAGGGCGGCTACGACCCAAGCCAGCCCGGCGGCATCGCTGCTGTACCGCCACCGTAGGCGACCTGGGGGCGCGTGTCCTCGCACGGCGCGCCCTTTATAGCAGGTGGCCGCGGGCGGCGCCTGCGGTCCCGCGTGGGCACCGCTCCGCCATGTAGTCTCGACCGGTCATGGTGGTAACCATCGTCGTTGTCTGCGCGGCATTCGTGCTCTTCGTGGGGTTGGGCGTTTACGGGGTGGTGCTCAGGCCGCGCCGCAGAGCACGGGAAGGCGCCGGGCGATCGCCAGCACGTGGCCCGGTCCCCGAGGCGGTCGCGGGGAAGCCCCCGGGTAGTCCGGCGAGTGCAGTCGGGGTAAAGCCCGCGGGCGGGTCGGCGGGTACGGTGGGCCCGGCCAGCGCGGTCGGCCCGGCGGGGGCGCCCGAGCTAGAAGCGGAGCCGTTGCCGGTCCTGGAACGTCCGAGGTTCCGGGACCGCCTGGGCAAAGCCCGTTCAGCGCTGGCCGGCAGCCTGGCGGGCTTGCGGGGACGGGACCGGCTGGACGGCCAGGCCTGGGATGAGCTGGAAGAAGCGCTAATCCTGGCCGACGTGGGCGTGGGCACAACCGGAGCACTTCTGCAGGCGCTCCGGGACAAGGCCCGGGAGCCAAACGGCCTGGCGGGGCCCGAGCAGCTCGTGAATGCCCTAGCCGAAGAACTGGTGGCCCGGCTGGAGGGCGACCGGGAGCTGCACCTCTCCGGTGATGGCACCACGGTCTGGCTCTTCGTCGGGGTGAACGGGGTTGGCAAGACCACGACCATCGGCAAGGTTGCCATGCGCGAGAGGGCAGAGGGGCGCCAGGTCGTGCTGGCGGCGGGCGACACGTTCCGGGCCGCGGCGGTTGACCAGCTGGAGGTGTGGGCGCAGCGGGTGGGGGCAGGGTTCGTCCGGGGCAATGAGGGCGGCGATCCGGGGGCGGTCGTCTTCGACGCCGTGCAGCACGCCTCGGCCCGGGGCATCCCGCTGGTACTGGCGGACACCGCGGGGCGCCTTCACACCAAGGTCAACTTGATGGAGGAGCTCAAGAAGGTAAAGCGGGTTGCCGGTCGGCCGCCTGGGTCTGTCCAGGAGGTGCTGCTGGTCATAGATGCCACCACAGGTCAGAATGGCCTCGTCCAAGCCAGGCAGTTCGCCGACGCAGTGGAGGTCACCGGTGTCGTGCTCACCAAACTGGACGGCACGGCCAAGGGGGGCATTGTGGTCGCCATTGCCAGCGAACTGGGCATCCCGATAAAGCTGGTGGGTTTGGGTGAAGGTCCCGAGGACTTGGTACCTTTCGACGCCCGGGAGTTCGTCGAAGCGCTGGTTTCTCCGTCCTGAAGTCCCGCTGGCAGCCCCAGGGCGCCCACCGCCGGCCCCCGTGACGGCTCATGGCATTTTGGCAGGAGCCGTCCGCTGCCTCGGGAGCAGGCGGATCTGCTAGCGCCGCCAGTTGAGCTTCTTGAACCAGATGCGCACATAAGAGCGGGTCATCGGGTGCAGGAGGAGCGCCAGCAGCATGATGGCGAAGATCAAGCTGATGATGATGCCGAAGGACGAAGGACTGGCCAAGAACCAGTCGAGCAACATGAGCAGGTTGAGGACGGCTATCAAGATGGCTCCCCAGTAGCCCAGCTTCTTCTCGTTGGCCAGGCCCAGACCGGCAAAGATGGCGCCCACGGCCAAGATCCCGAACTCAGGGGCACCCAGGAGCAGGTAGAGCAGCCACCATACGGCATTGAAGTAGAGCAGCATGTTGGCCATGTAAAGGGTTTGAGGGTGGCTCCGGTCGAGCCACTGGCTATTGGGCACCACTTCAGTTTGGCACCCGGACGCGTCGAGGAGGACGCTAACGGTTGATCACCCCTTCCGGCGACCTCGGCTCCCTTATGGCGGTGCCGCTAGGGCCTGTGTACGCACCCGGCGCGGTCTTGGCCGAAAGGGAGGGTACGGGTTACTGCGAGCGGTCCCGGGCGGCCAGTTGCCCACAAGCCGCGTCGATGTCGGTACCGCGGTTGGCCCGGATGGTGGCGTTCACCCCCCGCGCCGTCAGCTCGTCGCGAAATGCCGCCACGGCGGACGGCGGGGCCCCCCGAGCCAGGTAGCCGGGGGTGGGGTTCAGAGGGATCAGGTTAACGTGGGCGCCGAGGGGCAGCACCAGCTCGGCCAGCTCGGTTGCGTCCCTAACCGTGTCGTTGACGCCGTCGATGAGCGCCCACTCGAACGACAACCTGCGGTTCTTGGCCGCCAGGTACTCCCGGCAGGCGCCCGCCAGCACGGAAAGGGGGTACCGACGGTTGAGGGGCACGAGCTGGCTGCGCAGCGAGTCTCGGGCGGCGTGCAAGGAGACGGCTAGGTTGACCGGCAGGTCCTCGCGGGCCAAGCGACGGATCCCGGGGACGACGCCTACTGTCGAGATGGTTATGTGACGGGCAGAAATACCAAGCTCGGAGTGAAGGAGCCTAACCGCCCCCCAAACCCGGTCATAGTTGGCCAGCGGCTCGCCCATGCCCATGAAGACGATGTTGCCCAGGCGGCGGGGCAAAGCGGCGCGGCGAGCCTGTACTACCTGCTCAACTATTTCGCCGGACGAGAGATGCCGGGTGAACCCCAGTTGGCCGGTGGCGCAGAAGCGGCAACCCATGGCACATCCGGCCTGGCTGGAGATGCATACCGTGGAACGTTCCCGGTAATGCATGAGCACGCTCTCCACCCGCGCCCCGTCGTGCAAGGACCAGAGCCACTTGATGGTCTGGCGGTCCTTGGAGGACGATCGGGACACCGGATGGAGGGCGGGAAGAAGGGAGGCCTCCAGTTGCGAGCGCAGGGCTTTGGGCAGGTCAGTCATGTCCGAGGGGCGCTCCCCCCTTTCCCATAAGCCCCGCCAAACCTGGTCTACCCGGTAGCGGGGATGGCCGGCGAGCAGGGCCGAGAGTTGCTCGCGGTCGAGGTCATAGGTGGCCAACATGGCTCTTTAGCCTACGGGGGGCTAACCTAGGGGGGCGATGAAGATAATGATCCTGGGCGGGGACGGCTTCTGCGGTTGGCCGACCTCGCTGCACCTCTCGGCCAAGGGCCACGACATAGTTATTGTCGACAATCTTTCCCACCGTGCGATCGACATCGAGCTCGAGGTGGAGTCGCTCACTCCTATCCGTCCCATTGGGGAGCGCCTGCGGGCATGGAAGGCTGCCAGTGGCCGCGACATCCGCTTCGTAAACCTCGACCTTGCCATCCAGTACGCGAAGCTCATTGACGTCCTGAAGGAGGTGCGGCCCGATGCCATCGTGCACTTTGCCGAGCAACGGGCGGCTCCGTACTCGATGCGTTCGCCGCGGGCCAAGCGTTATACGGTCGACAACAACGTCCGCGGCACCCACAACCTCCTCTGCGCGCTGGTCGACACCGGCATTGACGCTGCGGTTGTGCACCTGGGGACGACGGGTGTCTACGGCTATGGCTGGTCCGGTTCTGCACCCATTCCAGAGGGCTACCTCACGGTAAAGATCCCCACGCCCGAGGGCGAGATCGAGCGGGAGATCCTGCACCCGGCCAACGCCGGCTCGGTGTACCACATGACCAAGACGCTCGACCAGCTGATATTCGCCTACTACGCCAGGAACGACGGCGTTCGCATCACCGACCTCCACCAGGGGATCGTGTGGGGCACGCAGACGGACCAGACCGCGCTCGACGAGAGGCTCATCAACCGCTTTGACTACGACGGCGACTACGGCACCGTCCTCAACCGGTTCTTGATGCAAGCGGCTATCGGACATCCCCTCACGGTGCACGGCACGGGCGGTCAGAGCAGGGCCTTTATCCACATCCGGGATACTGTTCGCTGCGTCGAGATCGCCATCAACAACCCGCCCGAGCGGGGCGATCGCGTTTCGGTCTTCAACCAGACCACAGAGGTGCACAAGGTACGCGACCTGGCCGCGCTCGTCTCCAAGCTAACGGGTGCCGAGGTGGTCAACCTGCCCAACCCCCGCGTCGAGGACGCCGAAAACGAGCTGGTCATCCGCAACGAGCGCTTCTTGTCCCTCGGCCTCAAGCCAACCACGCTGTCAGAGGGGCTGCTCGAAGAGGTTCGCAACGTGGCCAGCAAGTACGCCCACCGCGTGGACCTTTCCAAGATCATCTGCCGTTCGGTGTGGCGCAAGGGCATGGAGGTCGCCCCCGATCTGCTCATCGGCCCCGGCCAGGCGCCAGTGGCGGATGAGGACTACGACGAGCAACCCTCGGGGAGCCGAGTGAGTGCCACAGGCTCGGACGGCTCGATCAGACTAGGGCCCTAGCTCAGGACCGCTGCTAGGGCGGCGGATGCACTCGCCGCCCTCCAGTTCTACGGCTTGGTATCGCCCGCCACGTCAGCGGTGTAAGCCCGGTCGATGTGGTCTACGGCAAAGCCCAGTTCCACGTAGAGCTTGACTGCGGGCAGGTTCGCCGCGTCCACGTAAAGCATGGCTTCTGTCAGGCCTCGGTGGGCCAGGTAGTCGAGCCCGGCCAGAGTGAGCTGCCGCCCGAGCCCCTTACCGGAAAAATCGGGGTGGACGGCGACGACGTAGATCTCGCCGAGCCCACGGCTCGGGAGCTCGGGAGCACCGTGGCGGTCGAGCGCCTCCTGACCACCGCGTGGGCTTTGGCCGGCTTCGGGGCTGCCGTGGGGGGGCCCGTGGCTGTGGGGGGGCTCGTGGCTGGCGCCCCCACCCGTTCCCGGTTGGCGAGGGGAGTGCACCTTAGTCCAGCAAAAGCCGGCCAACCGGCCGCCCTCCTCGTAGAGCAAGAAGCCCTCCGCGTCGAACCATGGCTGAGCTTCTCTTTGCCTGATGGTGTACATGGTCCAGCCACCCTGTTCGGGATGGTTGCGGAAGGCGCGGTTGTTGACCTCCAGCCAAGCTGGTTCGTCCTGGCCAGGTCGAAAGGCCCGGGTTCGGATGGTGGCCTGCTCGGGGCCGGGCAACGGGCGGCGCATCTGGTAGAGGACGCGGCCGGGCGAAAGGCCCGCGGAAGCGGCCATACGGTCGTGGTAAGGAGCCGGCTGGTTGACCCAGAGGTGCAGGTGGCCGCCGCCTTCGTTCTTGATGAGCTCGAGCGCGCCTTGCAGGAGGTCCATACCGATCGTGTTGCCCGGAGTGCGGTGATGGGGATCGACCACGACCTCGAGGGACCAGCTGGGCACCCCGCCCTCGCGGCGCGGGCCCAGACTGAGCTGGGCGTAACCCACCGGGTGTGGGTGCCCGCGCTCCCATGCGACCAACCCGGCGAAGCCTTCGCGGCCGCCCTGCACCAGGTCGAGCCACGCGTGCTCGCCCAGGGCGGGGTGAGCATCGGCGTCGCTGGCGTGGGCCAGGAGCTCGGCCACGGCGGCCAGGTCCTGGTCTCCGAGCTGGTGCTTCACCTCGATCTCGTGCACCAGCCCGAACCTAGTGGCAGGAGGCCGTCGTGGCGCGTGACCCTGGCGCCCAAATGGAGATGACCCCCTCAGAACG
>JAKAWM010000012.1 GCA_021827285.1 Actinomycetes bacterium
CTTGACCCGTCTGACGCGGCCGCAGTTATGGACATGCTCCGCCCCGAGTTCGGGCTCAGCACCAGCGCCACCGAGACCACCGAGACCACCGAGCCCACTGGCTCCCCCGGCGACACCAGCGCCACCGAGGCCAACAATAGGGTCGGCCGCACCGTGCGGGTGCCGACGGCCAACACGCTGGTCGAGCTCCACTCCCGCTGCGTCAATACGGGCCGGCGCCTGTCCGATGTGGTACCGCTCGCCTTCCCCTGGTGCCAAGCCCACCTGGGCGCCATATCCGAGCTTTTCCGGGCATATGAGGCCCGCAAGCGCCAACGCGCCCAGCTCGACCTCGATGACCTGCTCCTGTACTGGCTGGCCGCTCTTCGGGACCCCCAAATCGGGCCCCAGCTCACGGCCCTGTTCGATTACGTGCTGGTGGACGAGTACCAGGACGTGAACTCGCTCCAGGTTGACATCGTGCGCCACCTGTGCCCAGGGGGGCGAGGGCTCACCGTGGTGGGCGACGATGCTCAAGCCATCTACGGGTTCAGGGGTGCCCACGCCGCTCGCATCTTCGAGCTGGCCCAGCAATTTCCTGAGGCCGCGGTAGTCAGGCTGGTGCGCAACTTCCGCTCGCGCCAAGCGGTCCTCGATGTGGCCAACGCCGCCCGCCCACCTGCCCCGGCTAGGCCACACGCAGAGGCCACCCAGCCAGACCCGGGTAGGCCCCATGCACGCGCCGCCCACCCTGCTGCGGGTAAGCCCCATGCGCAGGCCACCGGTGGTCCCCTTCGCCTGGTGCTCGAGGCGACCCGCCCGGGTGGGCACCGGCCAGTCCTGATCAGTTGCCACGACGCCGCCTCCGAAGCGCGCGCCCTGGTGGACCGGGTGCTTGAGGCCCACGAGCGGGGCCGGCGCTTTCAGGACCAGGCGGTGCTGGTCAGAGCCGCCCATCACAGCGACCTCTTGGAGCTCGAGCTGTCGGCCCGCCGGGTGCCCTACCGCAAGTACGGCGGGCTGCGCTTCTTGGAGGCGGCGCACGTGAAGGACTTCGTCGCTGCGGCCCGCCTGCTCCACAACCCTTCCGACGACCTGGCCTGGTTCCGGATCCTCCGCCTTCACGACGGCATAGGCGCAGCCACAGCCAAGGGCCTGGTCAAAGAGCCGCCACCTCGTCCTGACCGTGCCCCGCTGGCAGCTCGGGGACCTCTCAGCCGGACCATGGAAATGATCGGATCGGCGCGCTCAACCCACGGTGCCGGCCGCCAGGCAGAGTGCGTGCTCGAAACAGTCCGTCCATTGATCTCTGCCCGCTACCCTTCGGCACCGGCACGCCTCGGCGACCTCGAACGCCTGGTGTCTGCCGCCCACGGCGCGCAAGCAATCGGCCAATCCCTCCCGGCGTGGCTGGCCGGTCTCGTCCTCGACCCACCCGTGTCGTCTGGTGACTTGGCCGGGCCACCCCATCTTGACGAAGACTTCCTGGTCATTTCCACCGTGCACTCGGCCAAAGGGCTCGAATGGCCGGTCGTCCACCTAGCCCACCTGGTGGACGGCGCTTTTCCCGCCGACATGGCCCTGGGCTCGAGCGAAGGCTTGGCAGAGGAACGTCGCCTGTTCTACGTCGCCATCACCCGCGCCCGGGACGAGCTTTACCTTTATACGCCGCTAAGGATGCCGCACCACCGTTTTGCCTACGACGACCGCCACTCGCTAGCTCCCAAGAGCAGGTTCTTGGATGGCGCCGTCATGGACCTCCTCGATGTCGAGGAAATCCCGGCTCGCGCCCCCACCACGTTCACCCGCGTGCCGGTTGCGGCGGAGGGCGGGCGGCACCGAGACCTTGTGGTGGACCTGAGCAACCTATGGACTTAGGCTTACCTTACGGCTACGATCCGGTGAATCTCACTTCAGAGCTGGAGGTTGAACCGTGAGCCGCGTCAGGGTCCTGGTAGGCACGCGCAAAGGCGCTTTCGTCCTCACTTCGGACGGCAGCCGCCGGGAGTGGACGGTTGAGGGGCCTCACTTCGGCGGTTGGGAGGTATACCACCTAAAAGGTTCCGCCGCCGATCCCGACCGCATTTTCGCCTCCCAGTCCACGGGCTGGTTCGGCCAGGTGGTCCAGCGCTCGGACGACGGCGGCCAGACCTGGCAGCCCGTAGGCAAGGATTTTGCTTACAAGGGCGAAGCCGGCGACCACAAATGGCACGACGGCTCCGACCGGCCCTGGAAATTCACCCGGGTTTGGCATTTCGAGCCCGCCCTGGACGACCCCGACCATGTCTACGCCGGGGTCGAAGATGCCGCCCTGTTTCACTCAAGCGACGGCGGCCAAAGCTGGCAGGAGCTCCCCGCTTTGCGCAATCATCCCTCGGGACCGGGATGGCAGCCCGGTGCGGGTGGGATGTGCTTGCACACCATTGTGCTCGACCCGGTCAATTCTGGGCGCATGTACGTGGCCATCTCGGCCGCCGGGGTGTTCCGCAGCGATGACTCGGCCGCCAGCTGGAGCCCGGCCAACAAGGGCCTGCGTTCCGAGTTCATCCCTGACCCCGATGCCGAGGTCGGGCACTGCGTCCACCGGGTGGCCATGCACCCGGAGCGCCCGGATGTCCTGTTCATGCAAAAGCACTGGGACGTCATGCGCAGTGACAACGCCGGTCAGTCCTGGCAAGAAGTAAGCGGCAATCTCCCGAGCGATTTCGGCTTTGCCATAGAGGTGCACGCCCACGAGCCGTCCACTATCTACGTGGTGCCGATCAAAAGCGATTCCGAGCACTACCCCCCCGAAGGCCGGCTACGTGTTTACAGGAGCCGCACCGGCGGGCACGAATGGGAGCCGTTGACCACCGGCCTGCCCCAGGCCAACTGCTACGTCAACGTGCTCCGCGACGCCATGTCGAAGGACTCGCTCGACCCGTGCGGGTTGTACTTCGGCACTACCGGCGGGCAGGTGTGCGGATCGCCAGACGCGGGCGACACCTGGGCGCCGATCGTAAGGGATCTCCCCGCCGTCCTGTCGGTCGAAGCCCAGACCCTCCCATGACGGCAGTGGAGGCCCGGACCACGGTGAGGGTGGTCCTTCCCGCCCACCTGAGGGTACTCGCCCAGTCGGGTAAAGAGGTGCAGGTCAGGGTCGAAGGCCAGCCCACCCAGGGCGCCGTCCTGGACGCGCTCGAAAGCCTCTACCCCGTCCTGCGAGGGACGATCCGCGACGTAACCAGCCAGCGGCGGAGGCCCTTCGTGCGCTTTTTTGCCTGCGAGCAGGACCTTTCCAACGAGCCCCCCGACACCCCGCTCCCGCCGGCCGTAGGAGCCGGCGAAGAGCCCTTTTTCGTCGTCGGTGCTATCGCCGGGGGCTAGCCAGGCTCGAGTTGGGGTAGAGAGGGCTCCAGCAAGGCTCCTCATGAAAGGAGGACGACTATGGCTGAGCATGTTCAGCGGGTCGAGTACTACTACGCCACGCTGGACGACACGCCGGGTACCGGCGCCCGGGTCATGTCCGCCCTGAAAGACGCCGACGTCAACCTGCTCGCCTTTCTGGCCTTCCCGCTAGGAGGCGGCAAGTCCCAGCTGGACCTCGTGCCCCAAGATCCCACCGCCCTTGTCAAGGCGGCCGGCCAGGCTGGCATCTCGCTGAGCGAAACCAAATGGGCCTTCTTCATCCAGGGCGAAGACCGGGTGGGAGCGGTAACCGGGATCACGGGCGAACTGGCCAGCGCCGGCATCAACATAACGGCAGCCACGGCGGTGGGCGCCGGAGCAGGCCGCTTCGGCATGATCGTCTGGGTGGACCAGCGGGATTACAATCGCGCCGCCTCTGCTCTGGGCATTTGAGCGGCGGCCGCGGGATCAAACCTTGCCGCCGGCGCCTTTGGGAATTTACGCTTAAGCCAACCCACATGTTCCTGCTGGAAGCCCCGAGGGATAGCTCATGGCTCCTGACGGCAACGACAACAACCACGTCCCTCCTATTCTGTCGGGCCAAGTACCGGCGAGGCTTTTTTCCTCGCCTCGCCGGTACCTTTCTTTGTCGCTACGTTACCCGCTACTAGCTAGGCCACACCCCTTAGCCCGTCAGCGCCTTTGCCCGGTGGCAGACGGCGCCCTCCCTGTAGAGCTCTTGGCTTCCTCACATGGTTCCGCCCATCGAGCGAGCAGGAGTCCGAATGGTTGTCAGCGCGATCGGGACGCCCGCGCCCAGGCAGGCAGCGGCGCCCACCAACGACGCGCTGGCGACCAGGGCGGCCGCTGAGCCCGATATCTGGAGCCCTCCAATAGACGCCGTCTCCACCGAGACAACCCAATGGGACGCGAGGAAACCAAACAAGATGCCAGCGGCGAGAGCCGGTAAGATCATTACAGCCACCTGCACGATCCCTGTCGCAGCCACCTGCCTGCGCTTGGCGCCTATCGCTCGCAACAATCCATAGGCAGGTACGAGCTCACCTGAGTTGAGCAGGCCCGCATAGAGGGCCGCCGCGCCCGCCAGCACGGCAAAGACAAGTGAGAGCCAGCCTGCAACATCCACCATTACTCCGGCGAAGGGCAGAGTCGTCTCTTGCCGAACACTTGTGACAGCCCATGCACCCCCCGCTTCTGACCTCAGCTCGCGCCCTACCATCGAACAGGACTTCGTCGCTGCACACTGGACTAGCACCGTCCCCCTGTACAGCCCCTCTCGCAAGGGCCTGGCAAGGCCCAACGCCCCTACGACGACTTGGCCCTGGTCCTCGAGGTCACGTACTATACCTACGACTTTGACGGTCACGCTGGAGGCCCCGACCGACAATGAAACGGGCTCCCCCAAATGCCCGTCCAAAAGGGCGGCGACATCAGTGCCTACCTCGACTTCATCCCCCGCCACAATTCGCCGGCCAACGAGGACCTGAGGGTCGAAAAGAGATGGGTCGGTCAGAATAAAGGGCCGGTAAAGCCGAGTGCCCGCGACCTGTGCCGTGCCGTAAAGGGCTTCCGACGCTGCGCTTACCCCGGGGAGCTCCCTGGCCGCGTTTACCGCTCTGGCGAGCGATGAACCGGGGGCTACCGCCACCTCGTAGTCGTAGTGAAACCCCCACGCTCCTGGATCATTGGCCAGCTGAGCCGGTATACCCGACAACACCGCACCAAAGACCGCCACAGCGGTGGCCAGCAACGTCATTGATGCCGCTGCTATAGCCCGGCGCTTCCGCCCCCCCACGGTAGCGACGCCGAAGCGATATGCCGCGCCTCCCCTCCTAAGCGCGCCAAAACTTACCGCTGGACGGTCCTCGGCGATTGCCCGCAATTGGGCGGACACTCGGCTTGTACCTAGCCGCCTGGTACTCCACAGCGACGTACCGGCTGCAATGGCCAGGACCAATACGACGGCCGCCACCACGACGACTAGGGGGTGCCACGGGAACGCGAAAGTCCCGAACATCGTAGTGAGGCTCCCCGCTATCCGAGGGCCTTCGAGAACCCCGAGGATGGCGCCTACGGCGGCACCGCCAACCAACACTGGCAGCCGGCGCGCCAGCAACAACACCCGGAGCTGTCGGGCCGTGCAGCCCAAGGCCCTCAATTGCCCGCACCAACGCTCCTGCCTCAGGACTTCCAGACGTACGATACCGTTGACCAAGAACACCAATGCCAGCAGTGAAATACCGGCAAATACCGCCAGTAAGCCGACCACGAAATCAACCACAACGGCAAGGGGCGAAGACACGTTCTTCAAGACCTCGTACCCGCTCCCGGGAGGCAGGCTGATCCCGAGGTAGTACTCGCCCTGCATGACAGAGACCGAACGGCTGAGCCACAAGCCCGCAACCCGTTTTACCTTCGCTGAAGCCGTAAGCCCGAGCTCGCGCCCGGCTGATGCGTCGACGTAGACGAACGCGGCAGACGACAGTGGGTATGCCTCTGTTGACAGGTCCCCCACGATCCCTGCCACGACGACGCTGGCCCGGCCACCTGGGCCGAAGATTGTCAAAGATGCGCCCGGTTTGACTCCGAGGGCGGTCGCCGCCCCCTGCTCGACGTACGCCCCGCCCAAGGCAGAACCTCCCCGGGCGACCACATGGACCCACTGAGGGAGCGCGCTGTTGAAAGCCATGAGGCTTGCCTCCAGGTGCTCACGTCCACTGACCACAGTCCCACCGGCCTGCCAGAGTGGTGCTCCCACTCGCCGGAAGGTGCCATCACTTCGCAGGTTGGAGCTAACCGCCCTCCATGACCCCGAAGGAACATTGGCAACGATATCGGGAGCACCCATGGTGGAAGCCTGGACGGAGAACGACCGCGCGATGGCTGACTCGGCCACCAACGCCGCGGTCAGGGTGGCGGTGGCCGTCGCCGCTACGATCCCGACAAGGAGCACCTCCGCCCAGCGACGAGAAAAACCCGCTTTCCACAGCAGCACGAAGGCTCGCAGCCGCCCGCCCCTCACCGATCGCTCACCAGCCTTCCGTCGAGAAGTTCTAGGCGCCGGTATCCGATGTCCACCAGCTCAGGATCGTGTGTCACCAACACGACTGTGCAGCCCAAAGCGCACACCTCGCCTAGCAGGCGAATAAGCCCCTTTCCTGTCGCCCGGTCCAGGTTGCCGGTTGGCTCGTCCGCGACAAGGAGCCTGGGCCTGTTCACGAGAGCACGTGCCAGACCTACGCGCTGCCTCTGGCCCATGGACAGCTCCGCCGGCAACGCGGCTGCCTTGTGCTCCAAGCCAACACTTCCCAAGAGCTCTGGGACCCGGCTGTCCAGCTCCTCGCGCCCCACACCCGCCAGCAATGCAGGAAGAGCAACGTTGTTGAAGACGTTCAGCTCCGAAACCAGGGGGGCATCCTGGAACAGGGCACCAACCGTCCTCAGGCGGTACGTGGCTTGGGCTCGCTCTGTCGCCCCGCCTACGTCGAGCCCTTCCACCAGGACGCGCCCCTTGTCGGGACGGTCCAGAGCGGCGATGAGGTTGAGCAAAGTTGTCTTGCCGCTCCCCGAGGGGCCCGTGAGCACAACGAACGAAGTTGGCTCGATAACGGTACTTACTTCGAAAACACCGGCAAGGTCCCCGGTCGTTGGGTATACGCGGCTAAGATCCTCCAGCACCACATCTGCGCCCATTCCACAAGGAACAGTCGAAGCCATAACGCTCTCCTCCTTGGTCACCTGCTGATCCCTTTGGCGCCGTGGCGGGATGCTGGGCTTGCTGTTACGGTGTCTCGCTCCGGGTAGGACCTGCCGAGCTCAACTTGGAACGAGTCGATGAACATTTCCAGCGCTTCGCAGTTCGAGAGTGGGCGTGACAGGCTCCGCAACAGAACCCAACACGACTCGACATTGTTCCAAGCCACTCGGGCTAACTCGGGGGCGGCTGCCCATGCCCCATTGTCAGCGCCCGCTGGCTTGTCCCTCAGGTCGTCAAT
Source organism: Actinomycetes bacterium (assembly GCA_021827285.1). Taxonomy (GTDB): domain Bacteria; phylum Actinomycetota; class Acidimicrobiia; order Acidimicrobiales; family Palsa-688; genus JAKAWM01. The sequence continues at coordinate 7,383 of JAKAWM010000012.1, forward strand.
GACCTGGTACATAACGCCCAGGCTCCGCCCAAGCCGGCCCAGTGCCCAAACCGTTTCCTCACTGAACCCGTGACAGCACACCGAGCTCCAAACCGCCGGCCGCCTCGAACGCCGCTCTTGCCATGCGAGGCCTAAGAAGGTGGTGCTCACCGATGATCACGCTGTCGGGGAGGGCCGGGAGAACGTCTGGGCACCCCGCCAAGGCGCCGGCCACCGAAGGGCGGCTGTCGCGGAGCGCCCTGGCGTCCGCTGCACCGTGGGAGCCACTCGCACCACCTAGGCAGGTACAGCTCATTACGGCCCTCTTCATGGCCCCGCAAGCTCCAGTCCGGCCGTAGCTCCCCCGCCGTCCCAGTGGCACTCAACTTAGTGGTGAGAAGCCAGGCGATGACATCGCACAGCAGGACGGCCAGAACGTACTCAGCGACAGTGGCATTAGGCACGCAGTCGGCTGCCACCCACAGGATGGCGGTCGCGTTGAGCAACGCGTGGGATCTCCCCCCAAAGTTGTACCCGCACAAGCCGAAGCACTCACGAGCGCCGGAATTCAGAACACTAGGTAAGCGCTTCCTTGTGACCTTACCGTGTAGTTGGCCGAGACACTAGGGACTAATGTCACCCAACGACCAGGACCAACGCCCCTACCTGGCTCGGGCACCCATGACCGGCGTTGCGATATGTCGTTGACGGCGGCAGCACCCGCTTGGCCCCCTTGCCGCAGCAGCCCGTAAATTACATCGCAGGACTTACATCCACGTGGTTCGCGGTGGACCACCAAGCCACGCCAGAGGGGCTCAGGGCTGAGATGGCTCGCTGGCGGCAGCCGCTTCGACGGTCCCCGGCCTTTTCCCGTTGCCGCTGCGCACCACCTCGAGGATCGAGCTGGCCTGGACAGCCAAGCCGGCCACCAGATCCCCGAGACCCTGCGAACCGTTGAGGATGGTGACATTGGCCTGACGCAGTTCGCCTGCCGCCGCGGCCAGGATCTCGGGCATCTTCTCGACCAGCATCCGCTCCAGGACAACACCGCCGCTCGTTGCCGTCGCCTCGGCCTGCAACCGCGTGGCGTCCGCCTGGGCCCTGGCCAGGGTGCGCAGCTTTTCGGCTTCGGCTTCGGCTGGCCGCTGCACCTCGGCCACCAGCTGCTGGCGGCGCAGTTCGCCCTGAGCCGTCGCCACCTTGGCCTGCTCCTCCAGCACGCCTCGCTGTGCTTTGGCCTGGGCCATCGGGCCCGCCTGGGCCGCGGTCTGTTGAGCCTGGTCGATCTGGGCCTGGTACTGAGCCTTGGCCACCGACGTCTCTTGCTGGTACTCGGCCTGGTTGCGCTCGGACTCCTGGCGGGCCTTGGCCGCCGCCTGGTCGGCCTGGGCCTGGGCGATCTGGGCTGCCTGGTTGACCGCGGCCAGGTGCGGTTGGGAAAGAGCCTTTATGTAGCCCACTTGCCCATCATCGATCGACTCGATCTGGAACGAGTCCACCACCAAGCCCAACTTCGCCATCTCGGGCTTGGAAGCATCCAGCACCTCCGAGGCCAGCTTCTGGCGCTCCCTGATTATGTCTTCGACGGTCATGGAGCCGACAATGCTGCGCAGGTGCCCGGCGAAGATACGCCCCACCAGGGCGGTCATGGAGCTTTGGTCCTCCAGGAAGCGGCGGGCCGCATTGGCGATCGACTCGGGGTCGTCACCTACCTTGAAAGCGATTACTGCCTTGACAAAAAGAGTTATGCCCTGCTGGGTGACACAGGGTTCAGCGACTTCGGACTCCTGCATGGCCAAGGTGAGGAACGACACCCGGTTGCGCACGGGCACGGCGAAGCCGCCGTGCCCGACGACGATCTTGAACGGGGTATCCCCTCGGCCCCGGCCGCCGGAGATGAGCATGGCTTCATTAGGTGATGGAACACGCCACCCGAACATTTCTTTTTCCTCCTCTATTGGAAATTCAGCGGCGTGACTTCAACCGAGCGCGCCCCGCGGTCGGCCACGACGACCACTTCGGTACCACGGTCCAACGGTTCTGAGGCGTACGCGATGTAAGCCTCGGTGCCTCCACGCACGCGGATCATGACCTCGCCGGGCTCGCCCCCGCCGGGGATCGAGGTAGTGACGTGAGCCACCCGCCCGATCAGGACGTCCTGGCCGCCCTCAGCCATCAGCAGTGCCCTCTCGCCTAGGTCCCACGTCGCTACCATAGCTGGCCTGAGAGAAGACCTGCTCTTCAGAGCCACCGCGGTAGGTCCTGATGCCTCGCACCGGCCTGCCTCCGCTCCCGGGCAGCCACCTCTTGACCGTGCTTGGCGCTGGGTGCCGCTTGGCTCGGCGACTGCTGCCAGCGCTTGGCAGCTCTTCAGCCTGCGGGCCAACCTGCAGGCCGTCTCTTACCCTTTCGACGCCTCGGTACATGAACAGATGGTGCGTTACGCGACCAACGCCTTCGCCCACGGCCGGAGCCCCCTCACCGGGTGGTTCCCGTATATAGGCCTGGGCTCGGCCCAATTCCTCCACTATCAAAGCCTGCCCGCCCTGGTGGCCGGTTTGGCGGGGACGGTGCTGGGGCCAGGTAACGCCTTCCGGTGGTCGCTCTACTTACTACTTTCTTTGTGGCCGCTGGCTATATACGCCTCCGCTCGCCTGTCCGGCTTGACCCCCGCGGCCGCCGCAGTGGCTGCTTGCCTGTCGCCCTTGGTGGCGAGCCATACCGGCGTCGGCTTCGAGCAGGGAGCCTACCTTTGGAGCGGGGGGGCGGAGGTTTGGGCACAGCTGTGGGCCAGTTGGGTGCTCCCCTTTGCCTGGGCCACCACCTGGAGGGCGATGCGGGACCGGCGTTACCTTGGGCTGGCTGTAGCCCTCATCGCCTTGACGGTGGCCCTGCACTTCGAGACGGGCTACCTGGCTCTCCTCGGCGTGATGGTGATGGCATTTGCCGGACCAGGCAGGCTCCGCCCCCGCCTGGCCCGGGCCGGCGCGCTCTTCGGAGCATCCCTCGTCGCTTCGGCCTGGGCTCTGGTACCGCTGGTGGCCATGAGCCGCTGGGCGTCGGTGAACGAAGTCCTAGCCCCCACGTCCTATGTGAGAGGTTATGGGGCGGGCCAGGACCTGGCTTGGCTCTTCAGCGGGCAGGTGTTCGATGCCCGGCATACCGTCCCCGCCATCAGCCTGGCCGTGCTGGCCGGGGTGGTACTGGCTATCGTGCGCTGGAAGCGCGAGCCGCTCACCCGCGCCCTCCTGGTATGGTTCGCGGCCAGCCTGGCCCTCTCCTTCGGGCCCACCACCTGGGGTCCTCTGTATAACGCGGTGCCGGCCCACTCTGACTTATTCGCCCGCCGGTTCTTGATGGGGGCACAGCTATCCGGCCTGTACCTGGCCGGCCGGGGGGCGGTGGCCGTCGGTGGGTGGCTAGCCCGGGAGCTCCCGGTGCTGCGGCGCAGGGGACGGGGGGGGCCGCTCAGCCGGCGGGCCGGGCGTACCGCGCTGGTCTTTACCATTGGAGGCGGGCTTGCCCTCGCCTGGCCGGCCGCCCACGCCGTGGCCCGTAACGACAACCAGAACGGCAAGCTCATTTCTGCCCAGGCCTCCGCAGATCGGGCCCAAGGTGCTCAGATGGCCCCGCTCATCGCCTATATCAAACGGCACGGGGACGGCCGGGCCTACGCCGGCTCGGTCAATAATTGGGGCCGCCATTTCACCGTGGGCTACGTCGCGGTCTACAAGTACCTGGAAATGCAGGACGTGGACGAGGCCACCTATATAGTGCCGACAGCGTCGCTAATGCTCGGGCCCCAGTTTCATTTCGACGAGCAGGACCCGAGCGACTATGCCCTTTTTGGGGTCCGTTACCTTGTCCTGCCGGCCACCATGCAAAGCCCGGTCCCGGCCCAGCGGGTCATGGCCAGAGGTCCCTACGCGCTGTGGGTCATCCCTCCGAACAGCTATGTCGACCTCGTGGAGGTTACTGGAAGGCTGTCGGCCAATCGGGCCGATGTGACTTCACAGACAGGCTGGCTGCTGACCAGCTCCGTAATTTCCCATCACGAGGACTCGTCGGTCAGCTGGCCCGGGCAGCCCGCGCCCCGCCCTACTGGCTCGGCCATACCTGGTGGCAAGGCGCCCGGCATCGTCGAGAACCTGAACGCCAACCTGGCCCGTGGCCAGCTTTCGGCCCGGGTTGACCTGCACCGGCCCGGGGCTCTCCTGCTCTCGGCCGCCTACGACCCGGGCTGGCACGCCACCGTGGACGGCCGCCGGGCACCGGTGGAGATGCTCGCTCCCGCCGTAATGGGGGTGCAACTCCGGCCCGGGCCGCACCAGGTGGTGTTCAGCTACCACGGCTACCGCTGGTACCCCGAACTGGTGGCCCTGAGCCTCCTGCCACTGGCCGGGTTGTGGCTGTTGGGCCACCGGGGACGAACCGGCTGCCCTGGCCCATCTTGAGCTAGGCCGACCCGCCCATTTCGCGAACCAAGGCCAGGTCAATCGCGCCGCTGGCCATTGAGGTGGGCGCCCGAGGCTACTTCACTAGGTGCCGCCGGCCGGATGCCGGCGCTGGAGGAGGGGGAAGCCCCGGCCCACGCCTTGGCGCCCCCTCCCCCGGTGATTGGCAATAGCCAACAAAGGAGACCCTACATGCAACTAAAGAAACCACAAGGCCCCTGGCACAAGGGAGCATCCGTCCTGGTGGCGATGGCCACAACGGCCGGCCTTTTCCTGGTCGGGACGGGGGCCGCATCGGCTACCAGCGCGCCGACCATCCCCATCCAGGCGACCATCACCCCCAACAGCACCGGGCCCAACATCGAGTGCTCGTGGCTGGTGGCGGACAACAACCTGGCTGGCGGCGCCGAGACGAGCAACACCAACCCCAGCGCCCACGACTACACCGGCCAGCCTTACACCTCCAGCCCAGGGGCCACCGCCCCCACGCCTCCAGGTGGGTCGACCACGGTCAACGGGCTCAGTACGGCGATCAACTACTCGGGGACGACCAACTCGATCAACACCGGTGGGCCCCCGTGCGCCTTGCCGGCAGAGCCGAACAATAACCTCCCCAACCCGGGCGCACCCGAGCAAGCCAACAATGCCAACTTGGGCGTGGACGTGGTACCCAACCTCTTTGACGCCGCCAACCAGAACTTCAGCGGCGCCGGCGATGCCCAGCGGCGCGTCGAGTTGTGGGCCGCCGTCGACGACCTCAACGGGGTGAGCTACGTCTCCGACGTCTACTGGGATATCTACCGGCCGGACGGTACCCTGCTGGCTGAGGTGTTCAGCGCGGCACCCATCGAGGGCGCTTCGGCTTGTACGATGAGCACAAACCTGAACGTGCTCACCCCGATGTTCGCTCAGGCGGTAGCCGACGGCGAGCTCAGCAGTGGGGCGGTCAATGACCTGAACAACGGCATCCTGACGCTGTGCAACGAGGGGACAAAGTCCCTCTGGCACAACGCCTTCACCTTCTCCAAGGATGACCCCAACGGGACGTACACGATCGTGACCCGTGCCGTTGACAAGGTCGGCGCCATCAGCAACCTGGCCGCCACCTTCAAGGTGGACGCGGTGATCGGCTTCGAGCAGGACTTCAGCACGGTCAACTGGGGCCCCATGGTCCCCGGGACGGCCAAGCAAGTAGCCGGCGACACCACCTTCGACCCGCCGAACTCGTCCAGCCCGACGATCATCAACGGGGGCAACTCCGGCATGCAGGTCGGGGTGGAGTTCTTCCCGCTCACCGGCATGGTGTACGGCAAGACGATCGGGACCCCGGGCAGCACAGGCAACGGGTTCTTCGACGCCAACTTCGGCTATAACTCCTCCTACCTGCAGACCTTGTCCCCGCTCGCCCCAAGCGTGGTCTACTGGTTCGCCAACTCTGGGGCTCAGCTGGTGTGCCCGAACGACACGCCCAAGCTCGACCTGTCGATCCACCCCCAGACCGGCATCCCCGCCGACACCTACAAGGGCAACATGGTGGTCTGGTTCCAATCCGCGCCCACCCAGGCGGGCGGCTGCCCCACTGACGAGGGTCACACCTACACCCCCGTCGCCGGCGACAGCGGAGCCCCGGTTAGGAACCCGACAGCAGGGTAACAAGACTGACCAACCCGCCGCCGCAGGCACCCGCGCCCGCCCAGGCGTGGCCGACGGCCTGACCGGCGGCCTGGCAATAGGGGAGGCTTAGGCCTCCCCTATTGCTCTTTCTGGCCCCCTGCACTGCTTGCCCCTCGGTTTTCATCAATCTTGACGGTGCGCAGGACGTCGGCAAGTTGGCAGCCTGTGGACGTGACAACAGCTCACCCGAGTTCTGCGCCGCGGGCCTTCCGGCCCCTCCTGGCTCCCGTCATTGCCCTTGTTGGGTCGATCGTGGTGGCAACGGCAGCCGAAGTTCCGAGCGCCCTGGCTGCTAATCCTTCGCCAGGACAGGGTTCCCTGGGCATGTACCCAACCAAGATCGCCTTCGCCCAGGCCCTCAGGGGCGGTCAGTACTCGCAGCCATTGGGCCTGATCAACGGGGGGCCCAGCGCTCACCTCTTCAACTTCTCCACCCGAGGCCCGCTGGGACCGTGGCTCAGCGTCGTCTCCCCAAACGGCAACAACCAGCCATTGCGCTCGTTGGAGGTCCAGCCCGGGACCACGACCCTGGACCTCCGGCTACGGGTCCCTGCCAGCGCGCCCAACGGTGATTACCGTGGCCTGTTGATCGTCGAGGCACCGCCCCCCAAGGGTGGGAAGAAGAGCTTCGTTGGGATCGGGAGCCAAATCGAGGTTTCTGCACAGGTGACCGGGACACAGCTGCTCGCTGGCAAGTTGCTCGACGCTTATACCTACCCAAAGGTAGAGGTTGGCTCGCCGGTCACGGTGTTCGCCCGGGTTCACGACCTGGGCAATGTTGCCATCACACCGCAGTTCCGTCTGGTGGTGAAAAGAGGCAAGACCACCGTGTTCAGCCATACCTTCACCGCCGGCACCGTCCAGCCATTCTCGCTTGGTGCACTGCATTTTGACTGGCCCGCCCACGCCACCCAGTCGCAGCCCCTCGGGTCGTACGAGGGTCACCTCTTGGCCACCTTCGGGACCCTTGACCTTGGGGCCAAGACCGTGAAGTTCCAGCTTGTCCCCTACGGGAGCCTGCACCGTGGCGGGGAACTGCTCGGGCTGAAGCTGCTCAACCAACCGCGCGCCGGTTACTCAGCAGAGGTCCAGGCGGCAGTGCAAAGCACCGGCGAGCTCCAGGAAGCGACTTCGTTCGTGGGCCAGCTCTACCGCGACGGTGCCCTCGTCGGAGGGATCAAATCCCTTGCTCCGGTCCTGCTACAACCCGGCCAGAGCAGCGTCATCAACGTGCCCGTCCTGGTGCAAAAGAACGGCCTTTATCGTGTCACCGGTGCCGCCAATTTCGCCGGTGCTCAGAGCAAACCGCTCACCCTCACCTTCCGGGTTGGCCCAGAACCCTTCCCGCTGGTCTACGAGATCGCCATCGGAGCTGGGGCCGTAGTACTGGCTGCCCTAATAGTCGCCCTCGCCTTCTGGTGGAAGAGACGGCGTCGGCCTCCCACGTCCTCATCGCTTGGGAGCACCCACCGCCCGCCGCGGTACACGGCGACGCACCCCCTTA
>JAKAWM010000013.1 GCA_021827285.1 Actinomycetes bacterium
GTGGTGCCGGGCCGGAGGTTGAGGAGGGCGAGAACGGCAGAGGCGAGCGCGGCGGCGTCACCGGGCGGCACGAGCCGGCCGGCCTCGGGGGCCAGGCCAGCCATCACTTCGCGAGGGCCCCCGGCGTCGGTGCTCACCACCGGTACGCCGCAGGCCAGCGCCTCCACCAAGGCGAGGCCGAAGGGTTCGGGCGTGGTGGACGGGTAGACCAGGCAGTCAAGGTCGGCGATCAGGTCGGCCGCCAGCGGACCGGGTAGGGGGCCCAGCCAGTGCACGCCGAGCGAACGAGCCCGCTCGGCCATGGACGAGTAGTAGGCCTCTTTGCCGGCCACCGGGCCCCCGGCCACCACCACCTGGGCGGGGCCGAGGTGGGGGACGGCGTCCAGCAGGACATCGACGCCCTTCCAGGTGTCCACCCGTCCGACGTAGCCGGCCACCAGGACGTCGTCAGCCAGACCGTAGCGGGCCCGGGCGCGCCCCGCCCGCCCCGGCCAGAACTCCGAGGGGTCCGCTTCTTCGGTGACCACCTGGACGTTGCCACCGGGCAACTGAGCGGCGACGGCGCCCGAAACAGCCAGCACCTGGGTGGCAAAGTGGCGCGTGAGCAGCCGCTCTACCTGGAGGGCCAGGCGTGACTGGGTGACCACCTCCCGGGCATGCCAGACATGGGGGCGCCGGGCGAGAGCGGCCGCCGCCCACCCGTACCAGCTGTGAAGCGAGTTGGTATGCACCACGGTCGCGCCCAGGCGCCGGGCCAGCAGCCACAGGCGTAACACAGACAGCGGCCAGTTGACCAGGTAGGCGGCCCACTCGGCCGCACCGTGGCTGGTGCTCAGCCGGCGCATGGGGACGACGTGCAGGCACGCCCCGGCGCTCCGAAGCTCATCGGCCATGGGCGAGGGTGCCGGGAGGGCTACGTGGCAGTCCCAGCCGGCGGCCGATAGTTGGCGCACCAGGCGGAGCAATGCCTGGTCCGAACCGCCTCGTTCGGCCACCGGCTGAACTGAAAGGATGGTCCCCATGCGGGTCGCGGTCAATGTCGAGCAACTCCTGTCGCCTTCACCGGGAGGTATCGGGAGGTACACGGCGAGGCTTGTCAGCATCTTGTCCGACCTGGGCGTCGAGGTACAGCCGGTGACGGCGTGGCACCGTCCGGACCGGGTGGCGGCGGTCTGGGCCGAGTCCGGTTTGTCGGGCCACGTCCCCGCACCCAAGGTCTTCGCCCTCCCCAAGCCCGTCCTGTACGACGCTTGGCACCTGCTCGCTTGGCCCCCGCTCAGCCGGGACGCGGACATCACCCACGCCCCTTCCCTGGCGGTGCCACCGCGGAGCGGCAAAGCACTGGTGGTGAGCGTGCATGACGCGGCTCCGGTGCTGTTCCCCCAGGCGTTCACGGCCAGGGGGCGGTGGTTCCACGCCATGGGGCTCCGGGCGGCGGCGCGCCGAGCCGATCTGGTCATTACGGGCAGCCAGGCGGCGGCGGCCGAACTGGCGGAGCACACGGCGATCAGCCCGGGGCGCATCCGTGTCGTCGCCTACGGCGTTGACCAGGCCCAGCCTGACCCCGAGGCACTGTCACGCCACGGGCTGGCGGGCGCCCCTTACGTCCTGTGGGTCGGCAGCCTCGAACCGCGCAAGGGGGTGGGCACGCTCGTTTCGGCCATGGCCCAGCTGGTGAGGGGGAACGCCGCCCTGGGCGGCGCACGCCTGGTCCTGGCTGGCTACGCCGGCTGGCAGAACGCCTCCCTGCTGGCGGCTGAGGACCTGGTCCAGCTGGGCCCGGCCCTGGTTAGGCTGGGCCGCCTACCTGCGGGGGAACTGGCAGCCCTCTATGCCGGGGCGACGGTCTTCGCCTTCCCAAGCCGGCACGAGGGTTTTGGCCTGCCCGTACTGGAAGCAATGGCTGCCGGTAGCCCCGTGATCGCTTCGGATATCCCCGCGCTGCGTGAGGTGACCGGGGGGGCGGCTCAACTGGTCCCACCCGGTGACGTACAAGCCTGGGCCAGCGCCCTGGAAGCCTTGCTGTCCGACGGTGCCAGGCGCCAGGACATGGCCGAGGCGGGCCGGCGCCGTGCCGCGGGGTTCTCATGGAACGCCATGGTCAGCGCCACCTTGGGGGTGTACAGGGAGGCGCTGGGCTCCAACTAGTGCGCCCGTCCTTTCCCTGCTATTAGGGTCTGGCAACGTGCGAGCCCTAGTCACTGGCGGTGCCGGTTTCGTCGGCCCCTGGCTAATAAGGCACCTGCAGGACTGCGGCGACGAGGTGATCGAACTGCCCGTTGGGGTCGATGTAAGAGATGCTCAGGGGCTGGGAGCGGCACTGGCCGATGCCGAACCACAGGCCATCTACCACCTGGCCGCGCTATCCAGCGTGCGCCTGTCGTGGGGTGACCCGCTCGAGACCTTTGCGGTGAACGCGGTGGGGACGCTCAACTTGTGCCATGCCGCGGCTGCGCTCAGCCGGCCCCCCAGGGTGCTGCTGGTCAGCTCGTCGGAGGTCTACGGCAAGGTTGCGCCCGAGTCGCTGCCGGTCCGGGAGGACCACCCCTTCTGCCCGGTCGACCCCTACGCGGCCAGCAAGGCGGCGGCCGAACTGGTGGGCCTGCAGGCGTGGCTAGGCCGAGGCCTGGAGGTGGTCCGGGCCAGGCCGTTCAACCACACCGGGCCCGGCCAGACGGAGACCTTCGTCGTACCGGCCCTGGCGGCGCAGGTGTTGGCGGCCGCCGCCGGCCACAGCAGCCAGATAGCGGTAGGCAACCTGGAGGTACGCCGTGACCTCACCGACGTGCGCGACGTCGTCCGCGCCTACCGCCTGCTGGTGCAAAGAGGCGAGCCGGGCGGCGTCTACAACATCTGCCGGGGTGAGCCGGTGCTGATAGCGGACATCCTTCGCCGGCTCATGGCCATCGCCGGCGTCAACGTACCGGTTGTGGTGGACCCGGCTCGCTTCCGTCCCGCCGATGTCCCCGAGCAGGCAGGCGACCCCAGCCGGCTGGCCGCCCTCACGGGTTGGCGCCCAGAGATCGGCTTGGACCAAACGCTGGAGGACGTGTTGGCGGGACTGGCAGGCGGGCGAGGCGGGGTGCTACCGGGCGTCTAGCGTGGCTGGTGGCCGGCCCGAGCCGGGCTGAGCGGGAGCCCCTGCGCTACGCTCGTGGTCCTTGGTGCTGCCTCCAGGAACATTGGCCGGGCTACCTACGCCGACCTTAGTAGGCGAAGCCAGAGCTTCTGAAGTAACCGGGCGAAGGCTGCCGGCCGGTGCACCAGCGCCGCGGAGAGCCGATGGGGCCCGGCGAGGTCCGGGGTGAGCTCGGTCCAGACCGAAGGCGCACCGAGCCGTCCGGCCCCGGGGGCGGTCCCTTCTGCACCTGCGGTCGTGGTGGCGGTGGTGACGGCCGACCCAGGGCCATGGTTCGATGAGACCCTGGGCTCCCTGGCAGCCCAGGACTACCCGAACCTGTCGGTGCTGGTCGCCGACGTAGGCGCGGCCGAGGGGGCGGCCCGGTTGGCTGAGCGGGTGGCGGCCGTCCTGCCCGAAGCTCACCTGGCGCGCTTGGGCCCGGGCGTGGGATATGCCGAGGCGGCCGACCGGGCGCTGGAGATGGTCGAGGGGGCGGCCCATGTCCTGCTCTGCCACGATGACATAGCCCTGGAGCCGAGCACCGTCCGTCTCTTGGTGGAGGAGGCTTATCGCAGCAACGCCGGCCTGGTCTGCCCGAAGGTAGTGATGTGGGACGCCCCCGATCGGCTGCTGTCGGTGGGCCTGGGTGCCGACCGCCTCGGAGTGGTGTACCAGCTGGTCCAGCCAGGCGAGCTTGACCAGGGCCAGCACGACGCGGTCAGGGAGGTCTTTGTGGCTCCCAGCGGCGCTACCCTGGTGCGTACGGACCTGTGGCGGGCGCTGCACGGCTTCGACGGTGTGGGCACACCCGGGGAGGATCTCGACCTGTGCTGGCGGGCCCAGGTGGCCGGTGCCCGAGTGGTGGCCGCGCCCCAGGCGCGCGTGCGCCACCTGGAAGCGGGAGCCAAAGGGCTGCGCCGTCCCCCTCGGGTGGCGGCGGGGGCGGCCCGGGCCCGGGATCTGCGCGAACGCCGGGATCTGAGGGAACGCAAGGCCCGGGAGCAGCACCGCCTGCGCACCCTCTGGACGTGTTATGGCACCCTGGGCTTGGTCCTGGTGGCTCCCGTCGTGGTGGCCTTCGCCCTGGGGGAGGCGGCGTGGGTGTTGTTGAGGCGGAGCAAGGGTGCCGGTGAAGGCCGGCACGCTAGCAGCGCGTGGAGGTGGCAAACGGCCGCTCTCCCCTTGAAGGCACTAGCGGGTTCCCTAAGCTCGCCTGGGTTGCTTTGGGCCGCACGCCAGCGCGTGCAGCGGCTTCGCCGGACGAGCGATACGGCGCTTTGGCGTTCGCAGGGGAGAGGGAGCGCCCGGCTGCGGGCGGTGGTGCTGCTGCGGGTCGAGAAGAACCGCGAACTGGCGCTGCTGGCCCGGGCGCCTGAGGGGAACGGGACAGTTGGGGAGGATCTGCCCGCCCGCCCCGCACCGGGCAGGTCGAGCGGCCAGACGGTGGGTGGGCCGGTTGACTGGCGGGTGGCTCTCGCGGTCGGAGCCGCCCTGGCCATGGTGCTTCTGATCGGGTCCCGGGGGTTGGTTTCGGGCGCCCTCCCGCTGGTCGGCCAGATGCCCTCAGCGGTGGGCGGGACCGGCTCGTGGTGGCATGCATGGTGGGCCGGTGTGGGCCCCGCCACCTTGGGCACCATGCCCGCCGTCTCTCCCGGGCTGGCGCTCATGGCGTTGTTGGGGACGCTCCTGGTTGGCTCGGCCGATCTGGCGCTGCATGTGCTCGTCCTCGGGCCGCTGGTGGTAGGGCCGGTCGCGGCCTACCTGATGGCCCGCCGGTTTGGTTCGCCGAGAGGTGCCTTGGTGGCCGCCGTTATTTACGCCGCCGTGCCCGTCCCGTACAACGCCCTCTCGCAGGGCCATTGGGCGGGACTGATCGCCTACGCGGCAGCACCGCTCGTGCTGGGTGAGCTAGCTGTCCTGGGAGGCCAGGCGCCTTTTTCGTTCGTCCACTGGGACACAGCCTGGGGCAGGGTGGCCGTGCTCGGCATCTCGGTGGCCGTGGGGGCCGCCTTCGCCCCCGCGCTCTTGATCCTCGTCCCCCTAGTCGGCCTGGCATTATGGGCCGGCTCCGGGCTCGGTACTGGTGGGTCGAGGTTCCTTTTGGCGTCCTTTATGGCCGTGGTGGTCGCTTGGGTCTTGCTCCTCCCGTGGTCCTTCGACGCCACCGGCTCATGGCACGCTCTTGTCGGCCCGGTGCTGGCCGGCGCCCAGCCGCTGAGCATTTGGCAGGTCCTGCGCATGCACACCGGCCCCTACGGCGGGGGCGTGCTCGGCTGGGCGGTACCCGTGGTGGCGGGGGTGGCCCTGGTTCTGGGGCGTTCGTGGCGCTTGGCCTGGGCCACGCGGCTGTGGGTGGTCTCACTTACATGCATGGCGGTGGCTTGGGCCGGCTCAAGAGGCTGGTTCCCGTCACCGTCCGCCGATGTCGTGCTCGCGCCGGCTGCGGCGGCTCTCGCCCTGGCGGCAGGGATCGGGGGAGCGTCTGTGGAAGCGGACCTGCGCGGCTACCGTTTCGGTTGGCGCCAGTTGGCTCCCGCCATCGGTGCCTTAGCCGTGCTGGCCAGCGCCTTACCGCTTGTCTCCTGGTCGAGCGGCGGGCAGTGGGGACTGCCAGCCCAGGGTGCGGAGAGCGCCTTTGCCTTCCCGACCCGGGGAGGCTACTACCGCGCCCTGTGGGTCGCCCCCCGAGGTTCATTGCCGACGGCTGCCGAAGGCCATGTCGGTAACCTGGCCTTTGCCACCTCCTTTGGCGGGATCCCCTCGGCCGCCCTGCTCTGGAGGCCAGCCGGCGGCGGGGCCGCCCCGGTGCTGGCCGGCGATCTCGGATGGGCCACCCGAGGAGCGACGACTCAGTTGGGTCGTCTCCTTGCCCCCTTGGCGGTTCGCTACGTGCTGGTACCAGCAGGTCCCGCCACGAGCCAGTTGGTCGCCGCGCTCTCTGCCCAGACGGACCTGGAGCAGGTCGGGACCAGCTCTGGCTACTTCGTGTTCCAAAACGTTGACTGGGCGCCCTGGCTATGGTTGCTCCCCGGTCCAACTTCGCCCCACCTGGCCAGCCTGGCCGCTAGCACCCAGAGCTGGCCAGGTGCCGAGAGGCTCGAGCGCCTAGACCTGAGCGGTGCCGCGCCGGTTGTGGCCGGACCGGCCACCGCGCCGGGTGCTTACGACGTGAGCGGCTCCCCCGATGGGGTGATGCGCGCCCGCCTGAGCCTGCCTGCGGGCGGTACCGTCTACCTTGCCAGCCCATTCGGGGGGTGGGAGCTTCAAGCAGACGGCCGCCCTGTCGCCGCACAGAGGGTCTTTGGGTGGGCCACCCTGTGGCGGCTGCCCGCTGGCCAAGACGTGGTGGTGATCAGTCCCAGCCAGTCGTGGGGTCGCCATGTGGCCGACATCGTGATCCTCGCCCTGTGGGTGCTGGGGCTTTGGGTGCTGCTGTACGGGGCAGGGGCGAAGCTGCGCCGCGGCCTCCACCGGGCTGCCCTGGAGCTGGCAGATACTGGCTCAGCTAACCCTCCGCTGAACGATTGGTCCTCGCCCTGGGACGAGGAGGGTACCTCTTGAGCCGGACGCGGCGGACGGTGAGCCGGACGCGCTGGGCGCTGCGTCCTTCGGGCCGGGGGTCAGGGGCCCCGCCCGGCGGCACCCGCTACGCGGTCCCTGCCCTGCTGGTGGCTCTGGTGGTTGCCGGCTTGGCGCTTGGCGCCGGCAACCACGTTGCCAACCCGCCTCCCCTGGCTCGCGCCCAAAGCCTGGCTCAGAGCGCGGCGCTGACTTCGTCCTGGTTTTGTGCTGGGGCGACCGCCGGGCCCGGCGGGGTGGCGCCAGGAGCTTTGGTGTTGGACAACTCGGGAAGCCGGCCCGTGCAGGCCACTGTCCAGCTCGTCACCGAGGCCGGCCCGGTCAGATCCGTCCAGATTGCTGTGCCCGCGACCAGCGCCCGGGTGCTGCCTGAGGACCTAAGCGGGGCACCCTGGACCGGGGCCATAGTGACCTTCTTTGGCGGGATGGCAGTGGCCGAGCAACAAGCCACCACGCCTATGGGGGTTGCCCTCCAACCTTGTGCCACCCAGGCCTCGCCCAACTGGTACTTCCCCGACGGTGCGACCTTACTGAACGCGGACGAGTACATTTCGCTGCTCAACCCGTACCCACTCGACGTTGTGGCCGACCTGTCCTTTGCCACCGACCAGGGCCAGGAGCAGCCGGCGGATTTCGAAGGTGTGGTGGTGCCTGCCCACGGCCTGGCCGTCTTGGACCTACGCTCTCATCTGCGCCGCCGCCGTCGTATCGCGCTCTCGGTGCGTACCCGCGATGGCCGGATCGTCGCCTTCGAGACCGAGCTCGTCTCGCCGGTCAGCCGCGGAGCCGAGCTCATAGGTACTCCCGGCGCCCCCGACCCGATGCTGCCGGTAGCGGGGGCAGAGCTGGTCCTGGGCGCGCCAGGGACCTCGGAGTCGTGGTGGTGGCCAGGTGGGGCCGACGGGGCAGGGCTACGCGAAACCTACGTGGTGTACGACCCTGGTCCCCGGCCGGCCCAGCTCAGGCTCAGCCTGGTGCCCGAAGGTGACGGTGCGGGTGCGGGTTCGGGCGGCTCGGCCCAGTTCACCGCCGGGCCTTATAGCGCCACCCGGGTCACCACCAACGGTGAGCCGTGGGCCATACCTGGGGTCCCCTACTCCGTCCACCTCCAGAGCCTCGACCGTGTACCCGTGGTGGCCGAACGGGAGCTGTCCGCTGGGGCCCCCTCGACCGAAAAGGGCCGGGCAGTGCTCTTGGGCCTGGGCAATGCCGCCGGTACCTGGCTGCTCGCCCCTGGCCCCCGCCTACCGGCTGGCAAGGAGGCCACGCCCTTGCTCCGGCGCGGGCGCGGCTCGGCCCGCCGCCCCCGTCACGCGAGCCACACCAGCCACACCAGCCACGCCAGCCACGCGGTTTCGCACGGGAAGCCCGCCCGGCGCACCTCGCCAACCCAAACCGCCAGCGTTCGCTTGCCGCCCCAGACCAAGTTGGTCGTGCTGGACCCAGGCCGGCGCCCAGCCACCGTTTCGGTCAGTGGCCTAGCGGGTGGGAGCGCGACAGTGCCCGAAGGTACCGCACCTTTGGTGACGTTCACAGTTGCCCCGGGGCAGTCCAGCCAGCTCCAGCTGCCAGCTGGCCTGGCCAAGGCCCCGCTTCGGGTGTCCAGCTCGCAACCGGTCATGATCGAGGAGGATTCCTACGCCGGGGCGGGAGCGCTCGGGATCAACCTGGCCCCTGGCGTGCCTGTGAGCCCGGTGAGCCCTCCGTAGCGGGGCTGCTGCTCAGAGCCGGCCGTCGCGGTCGCGGCCGAAGGTGGACGGGGAAGTGCGCCGGTCGCTCGGGCTGAGCGGTACCGGCAGCGCCGCGTCCTGTAGCGACACCGGGAAGGTTGGCCCGCCGGGCGGTGCTTCCCCTGG
This sequence comes from Actinomycetes bacterium, assembly GCA_021827285.1. GTDB lineage: Bacteria > Actinomycetota > Acidimicrobiia > Acidimicrobiales > Palsa-688 > JAKAWM01. The sequence goes on from JAKAWM010000013.1 coordinate 8,557, forward strand.
CGAGGCTTCGGGGTCGCGGGCCCCGCCGTTCACGGCCGCCGTGGCGATGGCAAAGCTGGGGGCGGCGACGCCCTCGTGGACCGGCCGCCCGTAGGCTGCGTCCACCAGCCGGGCCACTTCGGTGCCGTCGATGGTCTCCCGCTCCATCAGGGCTTGGGCGACGGAAGTGAGCCCTTGGCGGTGCTCGCGAAGCAACCGGAGGGCCCTCGCCTCCTGCTCGCGCAAGATCCGCTCGACCTCTTCGTCGACGACGCGTGCCGTTTCGTCGCTGTAATCACGCGTGTGCATAAGATCCTCGCCTAGGAACACCTCGCCCCCGTTGCCCCAGGCCATGGGGCCCACTCGCTCGGACATGCCGAACTCACGGACCATTTTGCGCGCCATTTCGGTGGCCCGCTGCAGGTCGTTCGAACCGCCGGTCGAAAGCGTGCCGAACACTATCTGTTCGGCCGTCCGCCCCCCCATCATCACGCAGAGGGAGTCTTCGATGTACTCCCGCCAATAGGTGTGCCGCTCTTCGATTGGCAGTTGCTGTGTTACTCCAAGGGCCATACCCGTAGGCAGGATCGTGACTTTGTGGACCGGGTCGGCGTCGGGCAGGACGTAGGCGAGCACGGCGTGGCCGCCTTCGTGGTAAGCGGTGGCGGTCTTTTCCTTTTCGGACAGCACCGTCGACTCCCGGCGCTGTCCCATCAATATCCGATCGCGGGCGGCGTCGAAATCGGCGGAGGCTATAGAGGGGGCGCCTCGCCGTACCGCGTGGAGGGCCGCTTCGTTGACGAGGTTGGCCAGGTCGGCTCCGCTCATGCCCGGAGTCCCCCGGGCCACGACCATTAGGTCTACATCGGGGGCGATGCGCTTGTCCTTGCAATGGACCTTGAGGATGGGTAGCCGCTCGTCGAGGTCGGGCAACGGCACCACGATCTGGCGGTCGAAGCGGCCGGGGCGCAGCAGGGCCGGGTCCAATATGTCGGGCCGGTTGGTAGCTGCCATCATGACGATGCCTTCGGTGGCCTCGAAGCCGTCCATTTCGGCCAGCATCTGGTTGAGGGTTTGCTCCCTCTCGTCGTGGCCGCCACCCAGACCGGCGCCCCGTTTGCGGCCGATGGAGTCGATCTCGTCGATGAAAATGATGGCCGGTGCTTGCTTACGGGCGCTCTGGAACAGGTCACGCACCCGGGACGCGCCCACACCGACGAACATTTCCATGAAATCAGAGCCGGTGACAGACATGAACGGGACGCCCGCTTCGCCCGCGACCGCCCTGGCCAGCAAGGTTTTGCCCGTCCCCGGCGGCCCGACCAGCAGTACGCCCTTGGGGATCTTGGCTCCTATTTCCTTGAAGCGGCTGGACGACCTGAGGAAGTCCACCACCTCGCGGATCTCCATCTTGACCCCCTCATAGCCGGCAACGTCGGCGAAGGTGGTGCGTGGCCGCTCCGTCGTATAAACCTTTGCTCTACTTCGACCAATGGACATGATGCCGCCCATCTGGCCCTGGGCACGCCGGAGCATCCAGGCGATGAAGACAAAGAACACGAGCCCGTAGAAGAGGTACGGCAGTAGGGCGGTCCAGTCACCGCTTGGGTAAACGAACTTGAGCGATTTGCCGCTGGTCAGGTACTTCTCCAGAGTGGGGACCTCGGTGTTGTCCTGGCCCGGGCCCGGCCCTGCGCTTTCGTATTGGCTGCCGTCCAGCATGGTGAACTGGATGCCCCCGGTTTGGGCATTAACGGTCGCCTGCTTGACCTGGCCTTTTTGGACCCAGGAGAGGAACTGCGTGTAGGGCACCGTTGGTGTTGACGGGGCCGTAACTACGGTCGAGACCATGATGGCCAGTGCCACTACGGCCAGCACGACCATCAGCACCCAGCGCCACGAGCGGTCCGGGGTGCCAAGACCGGGCGGCCCGCCCGGGCGGTCCGGGGGTCGCGGTCGCAGGTCCCCTGGTTGGCGGCTCATGGCCCCCATCGTAGGCGGAGGAGGCCCGATAGTGCTGCTCAGTTCCGGCTGACCTGCCTTCTGGAGGGTTAGGAGCACTTGGCGCAAGCCAGGCCCAGTGCTGCCGGGCCCGGCGTTGCAGGTGGGTATCCAGGTGCGACTGGCCCCCATCAAATAACTTCGTAGCTTGTGACTCCCACGAGTTGTGCACACCCGGCATGTCCCGGTCGCCCCACGGCCTGGCTGGCGTTCGATTATGAGGGCCGCTGCGCTTGGCTGGACGACGAGCCGAGCCCAGGCGGGCGGGGGGCTCAGTGGCCACTTTGTAAACGCCACGCCGACGGCTTGCAGGTACCTAGAGGCTGGTTCTGTATCGACCGCCGGGCCACCCACCGTTGGGAAGGCTGGCCGGGCTGGGACGAGCGGGTGCCGGCGAGCACGGTGGGCCCGCCCCGCTCCCAGGGCGGCGCCCTCGTCCTTGGCCGGACCGGACGGTTGAGCAGTCGCGGCCAGGGGCTAGCCAAACCGGCAGAGCGAGTGGGACAGCTGAGCGAGGATCATGGCACCCCGGAGGTAACCGCGATCCTGTAGTTGGTGTGATCAGCCGTCCTGCCGCAGTTGGAATGCGCCACCGGGAGTTAGAAGGCGCCGCCAGTCGGCGCCACCGGCAGGAAGGTCTCGCCCATGAGCCAGCGGTCAACGGCGCCAGCCGCGCCGCGGCCCTCGGCGATGGCCCAGGCCACCAAGCTTTGGCCCCTGGCCATATCCCCGCAGGTAAACACGCCCGCTGCCGGCGTCGCCCAGTCCCGGTCCCGGGCCACATTGCCGCCGGGGCCCGGGTCGAGGCCCAACTGAGCCAGCATCGGGGAACGTTCCGGCCCGCTGAACCCGAGTGCTAGCAGCACGAGGTCAGCCGGCAGTTCGCGTGCGCTGCCCGGCACCAATTGAAAACTGGGCCGCCCGTCCACCACCGCCATGGTCACCTCGGCCAGTTCCAACCCGCAGACATGGCCGTGGCCGTCGCTTTGAAAGCGCTGAGTTGAGACCGACCAGAGCCGTGTCCCGCCTTCGTGGTGGGATGCTGAGGTGCGCAACCGGAGAGGCCAGGTTGGCCATGGCGTGCTCGGATCGCGCTCATCCGGCGGTCGGGGCATGATCTCGAGTTGATGGACCGACGCCGCCCCTTGGCGATGAGCGGTCCCCAGGCAGTCCGCCCCCGTGTCGCCTCCGCCGATCACGACAACCCTTTTGCCCGCAGCCGTGATCGTGGGCTCGGCCAGGTCGCCCTGCTGCACCCTGTTGGACACAGTCAGGTACTCCATAGCCTGGTGGATCCCGCCCAGCTCACGGCCCGGGACAGGGAGGTCCCGCGGTAGCGTTGCACCCCCAGCGAGCAAGAGGGCGTCTACTTTCCCCAGTAGCTCGTGGGCACCCACGTCCTTGCCCACCTCCAGTTTGGTTCGGAAGGTCACTCCTTCCGCCCGGAGTTGGGAGAGCCGCCGCTCGAGCACCCACTTTTCCAGTTTGAACTCCGGGATCCCGTAGCGCAAAAGACCCCCGGCACGGTCAGCACGTTCATAGACGGTGACCTGGTGGCCGGCCCGGCGCAGCTGCTGGGCGGCGGCCAGACCGGCAGGGCCGGAGCCCACGACGGCGACTGTCTTGCCGGTCGTCGAGGCCGGCGGTCTGGGCACCACCCAGCCCTCCGCCCAGGCGATCTCGGCCACCTGCTTTTCCACCAGGGCATTGGTCACCGGGCGGTCGTTAATGGACAGGACGCAGGCCGCCTCGCAGGGGGCGGGGCAGAGCCTTCCCGTCAGCTCAGGGAAGTTGTTGGTGGCGTGCAAGCGCTCGGACGCGTCTTTCCATCGACCCTTGTAAACGAGGTCGTTCCACTCCGGGACCAGGTTGCCGAGGGGGCAGGCGTGGTGGCAGAAGGCGACGCTACAGGCCATGCAGCGCGATGCCTGAACGCCAGCCTCCCGGCGGGTTACCGGCTCGTAAACCTCCCGCCAGTCCAGCAGTCGTTGGGCGATGGGCCGGTGGGCTGCGGAGCGGCGGTCTTTGGTGAGAAAGCCGGTTGGGTCACCCATGTGAGCACGATCCCAGCTCAAGGCCCTCGTTGGTTAGGGCCTATCGTCACTTTGGTCGGGCCTACCGAGATTTGTGGCATGGGCCTACCCACGGACCGTCCCGGCGGGCGGGCCTAGGGTGGTCGTCATGATCGCGGCTTTTTCCATCACGCCCATCGGTACGGGTGAGTCAGTCGGTGACCTGGTGGCCGAGGCTGTCGGGGTCGTTCGGGAAAGTGGGCTCCCGAGCGAGACCAACGCCATGTTCACGAATGTCGAGGGGGACTGGGAAGAGGTGATGGCGGTAATCAAGCGCTGCGTGGACCGCCTCTCGGCCGCGGCCCCCCGCCTGTCCATCGTCATAAAGGCCGACATCCACCCGTCGGCGCCGTTGGGGCAGTTGGCCGGGAAGGTTGAGCGCGTAGAGCGGCACCTGAAAAGGGTTGCCGGCAGCACCTAGGCTTCCGAACCGAACCGGTGGAGGCCGGTCAGCCCGCCTGGTTGCCGGCAATGGCCGCCTGACCGAGGCTGATCCCCCCGTCGTTGGTGGGGACGCGGGAGTGGAGGAGCACCCTGAAGCCGGCTTGTTCAAGGGCGTTGGCCGCACGCGCTACGAGAAGGACATTCTGGAAAACCCCGCCCGACAGGGCCACGAGCGTGAGCCCGCTGGCGTCTCGGGCCCGCTGGCAGGCGGCTACGATCCCATCGACGATGGCGTTGTGGAAGCGGGCGGCGACCACAGGCCGCTCCGCCCCGGCTGCCAGATCGAGGGCTACCGCGCGCACGAGTTCTTTCCCGATCAATTGAAAATGTTCGCCGGCGCTCAGGGCGAAGGGGTAGGCGGTGCGCTCGTCCGGGTCGGCCAGCTGTTCGAGCTCTACCGCCGCCTGCCCTTCGTAGTTGACGGAGTCGCGCAAGCCCACCAGGGCCGACACGGCGTCGAACAGCCGGCCCACGCTCGAAGTGAGGGGGCTGGCCAACCCCGAGCGGGCCAGAGCCACAACGTCTTCCCAATCCTGGCTGTGCCGCCTGGCTATTTCCAGCCCGGCCGGCGGCTCGCCTTCAAAGGCGAGGTCCAGGTAAGCGGCGGCCATCCGCCAAGGCGCTCTGATGGCGGCCGCCCCGCCAGGCATGGGGACAGGCTGCAGGTAGCCGGCCCGCTGGAAACCGGCCAGGTCGGCCAAGAGGATCTCGCCACCCCAGAGCGTGGCGTCGGTCCCGTAGCCGAGACCATCGAAGGCGACGCCGATCGCCGGTCCCACTTGGCCGTTGTCAACCAGACAGGATGCGATGTGAGCGTGGTGGTGCTGGACGCCGGTTAGTTGTACTCCCTCTAGATCGAGGGCGTACTTGGTTGAGAGGTATTCGGGGTGCAGGTCGTGGGCGACGATTTCGGGGTGTACGTCGAAGAGGCGACAGAAGTGCTCGATCCCCTGTTGGAAGCTGCGCAGCGTCTCGTAGTTCTCCAAGTCGCCGATGTGGTGGGACACGAAGGCGCGCCGGCCCTTGGCCAGGCAGAATGTGTTCTTCAGCTCGGCGCCGCAGGCCAGCACCGGCTTTGGGAACGGTTGGGCTACCAGCACGGGTTGGGGTACGTACCCCCTGCTACGGCGCACGAGCACCTCCAAGTCACCAAAAGCGCGGGCGACGGAGTCGTCGGTGCGCACGTGGATGGGCCGGTCATGGGCCAAAAAGGCATCCGCGATCCCGTCGAGGCGGTGACGGGCTTCTTCGTCGTCGTAGGCGATGGGCTCGTCGGACACGTTACCGCTGGTCAGCACTAGGGGCTCGCCCAGGGAGTGAGCGAGCAGGTAATGAAGTGGCGTGTAAGGCAGCATGAGGCCGAGGTAGCGGTTACCGGGCGCGACCGAGGGCGCTACTGCCGCCTGGCCGGACCGCCGTTCCAGAAGGACGATGGGCCGGCGGGGGCTCTCGAGGAGCCGCTCTTCCGCGGGGCTCACTTGGCAGAGCGCTCGCGCTGTCGCGATATCGGCCACCATGAGGGCGAAGGGCTTGTCTTCGCGCTGCTTGCGGGAGCGAAGGGCGGCCGTAGCTGGCTCGGAGGAAGCAACCACGGCCAGGTGGTACCCACCGAGGCCCTTTACCGCTAGCACCCGGCCCTCCCGGAGAAGCTGCACGGCGTCGGCCAGAGGTTGCCCGCTGGCATCTGCGCCGGGTCGCCCGCTGGCATCGGCGCGGGGTCGCCCGCTGGCATCGGCGCCGGGTTGGCCGGTGGCATCGGCGCGGGGTCGCCCGCTGGCATCGGCGCGGGGTCGCCCGCTGGCATCGGCGCGGGGTCGCCCGCTGGCCCAGGGTTGCCCGCAGGGGTCAGAGAGGGCGAGCGTCGGCCCGCAGGCCG
>JAKAWM010000285.1 GCA_021827285.1 Actinomycetes bacterium
GAAGTCTTCGATGAACAGCGAGCTGTCGAAGAGCTGGGCGGCCCCGCTAGCCAGGCCTTGGAGCTGTCCCCCCAACAGCAGTAGCGCCCCGGCGGCCGCGCCAGCTCCAGCCAGCGATATCCGGTGGGACGATACCAGCCAGACCAGGAAGCCCACCGCCCCCGCCGTTAAGGCGGACATCAGGGCGCTTCCGACCACTCCGAACTTGAGCCGCGTCCGCATGAGCTGGCGTAGCTGGTCGATGCGCCAGGCGTACAAGTCGTCCCAGCGGGCCCGGAAGAAGCCGCCAAGGTCGAAGGTACGGATCTCTTTGGCCTCGTCCTTGCGGGTGAGCACGGTCTGCAGGTAGTAACGGCGCCGGTCCCTCTCGGTCATTTCGGCGTAGCGCTTGTAGGAAGCCTTGCTGGCCTTGGTGGCCGCCAGCCACACCGGGACGTATGCCACCACCACCAAGGCCAGGAACAGCGGCTGGATGAAAACAAGGGCCGCGCTCACTCCGATAAGGGCGAACAGCCCTTGCAGCACGCTGATCAAACCCGTGGTCATCTGCAAGGGCCGGGACGTGCCGTGCAACTGGGCGCGCTGGAGCCGGTCGTGGAAGCTGGGGGTCTCGAACGCCAGCAGGTCGGCGGCCACGGCTACATCCAGCACCTTGCCCATGGCGTGCCGCGCCACCAGCTCCGAGAGCACCCGCTGGAGCTCATTGCTGGCCAGGCCGGCGAAGGCTACGAAGGCGATAGCGACCGAGATCATTACCAGGGGCGTGACGATGGCGCCAGGGCTGCCGTGGTGGCCCAGTTGGAGGAAGGCCGAAAGGAGCTGGCGGGCCACAAGGACCTGGACGGCCAGGGCCAGGCTGGAGAGGGCTTGGAGAGCAAAGGACAAGAGCAGCTCCCGGCGGGCGGCCGACCAGACCAGCTTCACGGAGCGAAAGACCAGTTTGGGCAGCTGGCGGGCGCGCCGTTCCCCCACCGGTACCAGCACTTCGTCGATGTGGAAACGGTGAGGTGCCTCCCCTGAGCTACCGGGGGGTTGCTCAGGCGTTGGCGGCTGGTAGATGGCCTCCTGGCTCGGGCCGAGCCCATCCTCCTCAGGGTCTTGTGGTTGGGCGGGGACTTTCAGTTGAACTGCCTTCCCTGGTCGGTGAACCTAACTGTCGCCTTCATTCTCGTCACTTGCTCCATCCCGGTGTAGTTCTGGGCGGGCTGACGAGCCGGTTCACCCGTGGCGCTGGCGCGCCTGCGGCGGGGGGAGCCGGTGGATCTCGACGAACTTGGTGGGCGAAATAGTGTCCCTCCCGTCCAGCCAAGCGTGGGCGGGGTTACCTTTGTCTATGTGGCCTTCGGGTACGCCGATAACGACGTCCAATCGGGTGCCTTGGTAGGCCAGCCAGGCTTGCTCGACCAGTGCCCGCTCCAGGCAGGTCGGGTCCAGCCGGCCCAGGGCGGCGCTCACTCCTCTACCTGCCCTGCGACCTAGCGGCAGTGCCCGCGGTGGTCGCGCTTTGACTCCCGCACGGCGCAACCGCCGCCGGACAAGCCGGGCCGCTAGGGTTGCCCACGCCGCGCCGGCCAGCACGCTCGGGTGCCACCGGGAGAGGGTAGACCGCAACTATGCGTCTCTCGGGGTGATGGCCGCAGGCCAAGTGGGCATCGTGATGAACCAAGCGGGATGCGAGTCGAACTGCTCTTTGTCGCTTTCCTCAGGTGACCTCATCATCAAGCGCTCCATGAACTATACGTAAGTAGGTCACCAGGCGCGTGACCCTGATCGCTCGGCGGAAGTGACGCAATGGTGGGGGCCAGGGTCGTCATGCCAGTTAGAGCTACCTATCATAATCATACGGGTACCCCTTATTGGGTCCGAGGTGCCGGCCGTGGTTCGGCATTTTCTGAAAGGGCGGGAGCGCGGCATAACTGAACAAGGGGGCGCTGGCGGCGAGAAACTCCTACTGGCATTGAGTTAGTCTAGCCTTAAGCTGATGGTTAGGTATACTTTCACGTGACGCACCTTGCGAAATATGTCGCGGGTGTTAAAATCAATTTGATGCGCTCGAGAGTCGTGCCGATCGCGACCATGTCCAGTTGCGACATCGAGCGTTGGCACACTTTGGCGCTGGAGGCTGTGGAGCCGAACCCCTTTTTTGACCCTGGGTTCCTCTTACCTGCCACCACAAATATCGACGGTGGACGGGACGTCGAGCTTGCCATCGTTGAAGATGCGAACCATATGCAGGCAGCACTACCGGTCCGTCCGCTGATGAACATTGGTGGGCGGCACGTCCTCACATCCCGCCCGTTCCAGATCGTCGGGCTCGGTACTCCGCTGCTCTGGCGCGACGCGCCGCCAGATGTCCTGGCTGAGTTGCTCGAAGTGCTGGCGCATCGGACCGGGGCCGGGCTTCTTGCTCTTGAGTGGCTGGGTGAGGACGGACAGGTCGCTCGAGAGTTGCGGCAGGCCGTGGCGGACCTTGGCATGCCCTGGCATTGCTACAAGCGCTGGGACCGCCCCGTCCTGTACCGGAGCCAGTACGAGGAGTGTGGGCCCCACCAGACGGTGCCCGGTGCCAGACGG
>JAKAWM010000014.1 GCA_021827285.1 Actinomycetes bacterium
CTAGCTGGAGGAACAACGTTTCGGCATCACTTTCCGTGGGAGGGGTACCTGGCGGGCGCCTACCCAACAGGCAGCGGAGAGAACCCGTACCTGGCTGGCGGGGGACGAGATCGAGCGCGGCAAGCAACTCCGCGACGGTGACTTGCCGCTTTCGCAGGGCGGCTTCGGTTGCTCGCTCGATGGTGTCCATGTCACAGACCTGCCCCAGGTCGACCAGCGTGCGGGCCACCGAAGTGACCGGCATCCCGTCCAGGTGGCAACGGTCGTTTGGTCCGAAGGCGCGCACTCGGTGCACCAGGTGCGACTGCGGGCGCCCAAACTCGGTTGCCAGTTCGACGACGCCCTCGGGCACGCCGTCGAGACCCCAGAGCGCAGCCGCGCTCCGGCGGCACGCTGCGACTGCGGACCGTTGGCGAGGGGAAAGGGACAGGAGTGTGGCCCACAGCTCCCGGCGCCAGAGTGCGGACGGGCTGGCCAACACGCGAGTTTGCCAGCTCGGGTCGGCTACCACGAAGCGTCCGACCTGCACGAGTTGCCCGTCTCGGACGGCCGCCCGGATTGCATGACCACTGAGGCCTTCGGCCCGCAGCTGGTCGTAGCGGGCCATACTGCACTGGCGGTCCAGGACCTGTTGTACCGACATAGTATGAAACTCTATTACAAATAACAACACATAGCAAGAAGTATCGAGAACTGTACGCCGAGCCTCCTCCTGCAGCCCGTGACCACCAGCCCGTGACCACCAGCCCGTGACCACCAGCCCGTGACCACCAGCCCGTGACCACCAGGAGCCCTCTGCCCCCCTTCGCAATTCTCCCTCGGCTGGCGCCCGCCCACGCGCCCTTACCCGCAGGCTGTCCCCTGGCTGAGCACTAGCATGGCGGCGGCATGTTCGAGACCCTTTCAGACCGCTTTGAGTCGATTTTCACGCGCCTTCGTGGGAGAGGACGGCTCACGGATGCCGACGTCGATGAGGCCCTCAGGGAGATCCGCCTCGCCCTCCTCCAGGCTGACGTCAACCTGCTTGTGGTCAGGGACATCGTGGCCCGCCTTCGTGCTGAGCTGGTGGGTAGCGAGCTGTCCCAGAGCCTCACACCCGGCCAGCAGGTGGTAAAGGCTGTCCACAACGAACTGGTCAGGGTTCTCGGGGGCCAAGCGCTCAGGGTTACCTACGCATCCCGGCCCCCGACGGTTGTCCTGCTGGCGGGCTTGCAAGGGGCGGGCAAGACGACGGCGGCCGCTAAAGTCGGTCGCTGGTTCAAACAGCAGGGGCGCAACCCGCTGCTCGTGGGTGCCGACCTCCAGCGCCCCGCGGCCGTCGAACAGTTGCGGGTGCTGGGCCGCCAGATCGGTGTGCCGGTCTTTTCCGAACCCGCCGACCCGGTAGACGTGGCCAAAAAGGGTTTGGCCGAGGCCATAAGGGTTGGTCGGGACGTACTGATAGTAGATACGGCGGGCCGCTTGCACATCGACGCGCAAATGATGCAGCAGGTGCAGCAGATCTCCGCCACCATCGAACCCCACTACACCTTCCTCGTTATCGATGCCATGACTGGCCAAGATGCGGTGGCGACCGCGGAAGCTTTTCATAAGGCGCTTTCGTTGGACGCTGTCATTTTGACAAAAGTTGATGGCGACGCTCGAGGCGGGGCTGCCTTGTCGGTGAAGGAAGTTGTTGGCCGACCTATCGGTTTTGTGTCCACAGGTGAGAAGGTCGAGGACTTCGAGCTTTTTCACCCTGACCGGATGGCGGGCCGCATACTTGGGATGGGCGACGTGCTTACTCTGATCGACCGCGCTGAGCAAGCAATACAGCGTGAAGAGGCCGAGCAAGCAGTGACCAAGCTAGCCGAGGGCCGGTTCACTTTGGACGATTTTCTGGGCCAATTGCAGGCGGTAAAGAAGATGGGCCCCTTGTCGGGGCTCGTCGGGATGTTGCCGATGGTCCCCAAAGAGGTGCGCAGCGCTCAAATAGACGATTCCATGTTAAAGCCGGTCGAGGCGATCATCAATTCCATGACACCAGGGGAGCGCACCGAGCCGGCGATCATAAATGGCTCCCGACGTGCGCGGATCGCCGCTGGGTCAGGCACGACCGTGCAGCAGGTGAATGACTTGCTGGACCGCTTCAAGCAGGTACAGACCTACATGCGGCAGATGCCTGCCCTAGCCGGCATGGCGCGCCGTGCTCAGAAGGCGGGGAAAAGGGCGACCGCCAAGCGCAAGAAGCGGCACTGACTGCGTCGAGCGGGGCGGGTCGCCCCCGGCCCGGTCCATCGCGTACACTGTGTGCGCTCAAGGCTAAGAAAAGGAACACAGACGATATGGCAGTCAAGCTGCGCCTCATGCGGATGGGCAAGACAAAGCAACCCACTTACAGGGTCGTTGCGGCAGACAGCCGCTCCCCTCGCGATGGCCGTTTCATCGAGATATTGGGTACCTACGAACCTCGTCAAGAACCGACGCGGGTGGTGTTGGATGGCGAGCGGGTGGGCAGGTGGTTGAAGGACGGTGCGCAGCCCACCGACCGTGTGCGGCGCATCCTCGTTGGGGCCGGAGTGCTGAGCGAGCCCGGCAGGGCCTCAAGTGCCGACGCCGGCAGCGGCGGGCGGCCTACGGCCAAGGATGGCGGCAAGTCGAAGTGACGGACGAGTTCAACCGGATCCCGGGCGGAAGGGCCAAAGCGGTCCTGGAGTACCTGGCCCGCCAGCTGGTAGATGAGCCGGCCGAGGTTGCCGTCGAGGTCAACGAAGGCCGCCCGGTACGCCTCGTGCTCCACGTGGCCCCGGGCGATGTGGGCCGGGTGATCGGCCGGCATGGACGCACCGCGCAAGCCCTGCGGGCAGTGACCCGGGCTGCTGCCGTCCGTGAGGGCGACGAGATATTCGTGGACATCGCCGGTTAGTCCGCGCTTGGCGGGCGAGGTGGTAGTGCCGCTCCTCGAGGTAGGTCAAGTGGTCCGTCCCCACGGGATAAGGGGCGAAGTGGTCGTCCAGCTTGTCACCAATATTCCCCAGCGCTTGGACCAGGGCAGCGTACTGGTCGGTGCCGGCCGGGAGCTGGTCGTTGAGGCAGCTCGTGCCGTACCCGGCAGGTCGGGGCCCACGGGGGGCCGCTGGGTGGTCCGCTTTTCGGGACTGCGGACACGTGATGACGCTGAGGCCTTGCGTGGAGCCATACTGCAGGCCGAGCCGGTGAGTGGCGCCGAGGGCCTCTGGGTGCACGAGGTCATCGGCTGCGTCGTCGTTGAGGGGGGCAGTGGGGTGACCGTTGGCACGGTGGTCTCAGTCGAGGCCAACCCGGCCAGCGACCTGCTTATCTTGGACAGCGGGGCGCTTGTGCCGCTGCGCTTTGTCACCGCCAGCACGCCTGGCCGGTTGACGGTAGACACGCCGCCCGGGCTCTTCGAGCTGTAAACGATGAAGATCGAGGTCTTCACGATCTTCCCGGACTTGGTGGGAGCATGGGTGGAGGCCAGCCTCATCGGCAGGGCCCGCCGGGGTGGTGCCATCGACATCGCCGTCCACGACTTGCGGGCCGGGGCCAATGACCCGCATCGTAGTGTGGATGACAGCCCCTTTGGCGGGGGGGCCGGCATGGTGCTGGCTCCCGAACCGCTGTTCGTGGCGGTGGAATCTGTGCAACCGTTGCGGCCGCTTTTCCTTCTCGGGCCGGGTGGCCGCCGCTTCGACCAGGGGTTGGCCGCTGAATTGGCCAGGGGCCCAGGTTTTTCGCTCCTGTGCGGACGCTACGAAGGGGTCGACGAAAGGGTTGCCGAGCACTTGGTCGACGGCGAGCTTTCGGTTGGCGACTACGTGCTGGCCGGGGGCGAGGCCGCCGCCATCGTGGTCGTAGAGGCCGTCGCCCGCCTGGTCCCAGGGGTGATGGGCAACGTGGCCTCGGGGGAGGAAGAGAGCTTTGCTGGAGGGCTGCTGGAATACCCCCAGTACACCAGGCCGGCCGTGTTCCGAGGCTGGGGGGTGCCGGAGGTACTTGTGTCCGGTCACCACGGACGTGTGGCCAGCTGGAGAAGGGCGGCGGCCATTGCGAGGACGATGGAGCGCCGGCCCGACCTCTTGGCCGTCCGGGGAGGACTTTCCCCGGACGAACACGCCCTGCTGGCAGAGTGGGGCTTCGATCATCTAACCTCTCGTCCCCGTGGGCCCGACTGATTTGATCGACCGTGACAACCTCCGTGAAGACATCCCCGAGTTCGCTTCGGGCGATACCGTGCGTGTCCACGTCAGGGTGGTGGAGGGCAACAAGGAGCGCATACAGGCCTTCCAGGGGGCGGTTATAGCCCGCAAGGGCTCTGGGGTGCGGGAAACATTCACGGTTCGCAAGGTGAGCTCAGGGGTCGGTGTCGAGCGGACGTGGCCCGTTCATTCGCCGACCATCGCCCGTATCGAGGTCGTCAGCCAGGGAGATGTCCGGCGGGCCAAGCTTTACTACCTGCGCGACCGCATAGGCAAGGCCGCCAAGATCAAAGAAAAGCGCCTGGCTCGCTAGCCCGGGCGCACTTATTAGGTGGTGCTAGAGCACCTCAACCAGGCTAGGGACCTTGCCCTTCACCCTTCTAAGTCGGTGGCACCTGCCCCCTGCGGTTTACCTTGTGCCCAGCCGCCGTAGCATGGTTGTCATGGACGTTGACCGGGTAGGGCCGCGATGAGCGCCGAGGACCTCGAACGGTACGAGACCGAGATCGAGCTGGCCCTCTACCAGGAGTACCGGGCTGTACTGCCCATGTTCCGCTACGTGGTCGAGACGGAAAGGCGCTTCTACCTCGCCAATGAGGTTGAGATGGAAGCCAAAGGCGATGGGGCGCGCACATACTTCGAGGTGAAGCTGGGCGATGCCTGGGTGTGGGACATGTACCGGCCCGCCCGTTTCGTCTCCAACGTAAGGGTGGTCACCTTTAAGGACGTGAACGTCGAGGAGCTGCCCGAAAAGGAGCTCTGAAGCCGGTCGTGGGCTGCGGTCACTGCCCCGTGGTTCCATCAAGCCCATGGATCAAGGCAACATGGCCCGGGCCCAGAGGCGGCGGGCACGAGGCAGGAGGGGCGAAGACCGGGCGGCGGCGTGGTACCAGGCCCATGGGTACGTTGTGCTGGCCCGCAACTGGTGGTGCCGCGAAGGGGAGCTGGACATAGTAGCCAGGAGAGGGCCCCTGCACGTCTTCTGCGAGGTGAAGGCTAGAGCGGATCTGTCCTTCGGGCTGCCCGCCGAGGCAGTAGGGCAGCTGAAGCAGCTGCGGGTCCGCCGGGCCGCAGCCCGTTGGTTGGCCACCTTGAGCGACCAGGGCCGGGTTAGGGGAGGACCGGTGCGTTTTGACGTGGCTTGCGTTCTCGGTGATGCCATCGAGGTGATCGAGGGGGCGTTTTAGGCTTCAGCGCCCGGCGGGAGGCAAGGTCGCGTGAGCGGTGGGCCGTCGTCGTGCTCAAGTGAGGCGTACGAGCAGGAGTGCCAGGTCGTCGCGGCGGTCGCCCGGAGGCAGAGTGTTGGTTATGGCCAGGTCAGCCACCTTTTCCAAGCTAACCCGTGGTTTGGTCCGTCCCGGGTTGGCGCCGTCACGGACCGGCCGGCCGGAAATTAGCTCACTCAGCTCGTCCAAGGTGCGGGCCAGCCGCCCAAGCCCCTCGTCCAGGTTGGACCCGGGCTCTTCGACCAAGCCGTCCGTAAAGAGGGCAAGGGTGGCACCCTCGGGAAGGCGGGCTGATCCTTCGCGCCAGGGCGGCCTACTCCCCGCTACTCCTTCACCATCGTGTACCCCGAAGGGGGGGCCGGTGGGGCCGGGAAGTTCACGCGCCCGTTCGCCGGGAGCAATCATCAGTGCAGGCGGGTGTCCTACCCTTACCGACGTCAACAACCGGGTCTTGGGGAAGAGCTGCAGGTAGAGCATGGTCACTAGGCGGGTGGCGCCAGATTTGTGCAGGAAGCGGTCGACCCTTTCGGCCACCTGAGCGGGAGAGTGGCCCTCTTGGGCGAACGCTCGGACCACGCTGCGGACTTGTCCCATCAAGGCTGCAGCAGCCACGTCGTGGCCCTCGACGTCACCAATCACGAGGCCGGTCCCGCCTCGAGGCAGTTCCAGCACGTCGTACCAGTCGCCTCCCACTTCGCTCCCGCGAGCAGCCGCGCTGTAGCGGGCCACTATCTCCAAACCCGGGATGGGGCGGAGGTCCGTGGGTAGGAGGTTGCGCTGGAACGCAAGCGCGGCTGTGCGCTGCTCGTCGAAGTCTCGGGCGTGTGCCAGAGCCAACGAGGCGCGATCAGCGAGTTCGTCCAGCAGTGCCCGCTCACGAGGTGTGTAGGCGGGCGCTCCCGTGCTGCGGATGACGGAGAGGGCTCCTAGCCTCCTCGCCCCGACCAGCAGGGGTACGACCAGATAAGGGCCAGGCCGGAGCCGGCGGATGATAGCCGCGTGACGGCGTCCTGCCGATGAGCGCGCCAGTTCTTCTACGTCGAAGGTGCCCGTGGCCGGCCGGCCGGTGCGTGCGACGCGGTAGGCGATGCTCTCCTCATTTGGGCCGCCCCCCGTCACCCGGGGAAAGCTCAGTAGCTCCTCCAATACGGGCTGGAGCCTCGCCTCTTTATGCGACCCCGCCAGGCGCTTGAGCGAGCTGTTCGGCTCCCAAAGGTCTACGACCGAACATCCCCCGAGCAGGTCAGCCCCTACCCTGGTCACCGATCGACCCGTCTCTTCGAGGTCTAGCGACCGGGATAGTTCAGTCGCGATGCGAGCGATCAAGGCGGCCCGCTGTGCTCTCTCGGTGGCTACCCTGGCCGCGGTGATGTCGCGAGCAAGGACCAGCACGCCCCACGCCGATCCCGCCTTGTCGGTCAACCTGGTGAACGAAACGTCAAAGGCGCGTTGTTCCATCGGGCTGGCCGCCGTGGGATCTTGGCGAACCTCCAACGGCATGCCGGGGACATAGACGGCTCCTCCCTCTCGCCACGCCCTGTCTAGCTGGGGCCCCCAGTCCTGTAGCTCTGGGAACGCTTTCCCATAGCTCACCTCGAGGGGACGTTCGCCCAGTAGGTTGGCCAGGGCGTGGTTGTAGTAGGCGAGCAAGTGGCCCGGTCCCGAGAAGACGGCCACAGCCTCGTTCATCTGCTCGATCACCTCGATCAGAGCCGCCCACCCGATGGGCCGCGCGAGCAGGTGGGGAGCCGTTCTGGTTACCGCTCTCCCGGAAAAGGCTGGCGCTGGCGCAGGCAGCGGGTTCAGCCGACGGCGCTGTTGTGGCCCGGGACCGCCATTGTCGGCGTCCTCGCTTGGACCAAACTCGCTCACTGCTGAGACGGTAGCCCCGCGCCCGCGCTGAGCACGATCGGATACCTTCAACTTGGCGAGTTTTTCCGCTGCTGTACCCCACGGGGGTCTTCGGCGTGGCCAAGAGCTGTTCGTGTCGCTCAGTCGGGGAGCCTTTACGGTCACAGGGGCGCGTTACCTTATGGTGCGCTCGTGGCCCCTACGGCCTCCTCACCGCTGATCTGTTGATCCTCGAGTAGCCAAGAGAGGTGCGCACATGCTGGCGACGGTTTCTTCCGCGACGCTGCTGGGTGTCGAAGGCTACCCGGTGGCCGTTGAGGTCCACGTGACCAACGGCTTTCCCGGGTTTCGCGTGGTCGGGTTGCCCGACGCGTCTTGTCGCGAGGCGCGCGACCGTGTCCGGGCGGCCATCGTCTCCAGCGGGTTCAGCTGGCCACAGAGGCGGGTGACCGTAAACCTGGCGCCCTCCGGCATGCGCAAGGGAGGTCCCGGTCTGGACCTGGCCATCGCTCTTGGCGTGCTTGCCGCCGATGGGCAGGTCCAGGCCGATTGCCTTGGTGGCACCGCGTTTTTGGGCGAGCTCGGCCTCGACGGCACGGTACGCAAGATCCCTGGGGTGCTGCCTTTGGTCGACGCCGCGGGAGAGCCGGCGGTAGTTGTACCGCTGGCGTGCGCACGCGAGGCGAGCCTGGTGCGCCGCAGCGGCGTGTTTGGTGCCACCAGCCTCAGGTCATTAGTCGAGATCCTGTGGGGGCGAGCCCACTGGCCGGAGGTCGTCCTGGCCCCGCCCCACGCCGAGGGGGGCCCGACGCTCGACCTGGCCGACGTGCTTGGGCAGCCGCTCGCCCGGCGGGCTATCGAGGTCTCCGCCGCCGGGGCGCACCATCTTCTCCTGGTCGGCCCTGCAGGGGCAGGCAAGACGATGTTGGCTAGCAGGTTGCCTGGCCTGCTGCCCGACCTGTCGCCGGCTGAAGGATTGGAGGTCGCCAAGATCCATTCGGCTGCCGGGCTCGAGTTGCCCGGCGACGGTCTGTGTCTCAGGCCCCCGTTCCGTTGCCCTCACCATGGCGCCTCAGCGGTGGCGCTCATCGGCGGCGGTGGGGTCAGGCTTCGCCCGGGGGAGGTCAGTTGCGCCCACAACGGTGTTCTTTTTTTGGACGAATTGGCCGAGTTCCCGGGCTCGGTGCTCGACAACCTGCGCCAGCCCCTTGAAGAGGGGCGGGTGGTGGTCTGCCGGGCCAGTGCTGCGGTGGCCTTCCCGGCGCGCTTCTTGCTGGTCGCCGCCATGAACGCCTGTCGCTGCGGGGCAGACGGGGCGCCCGGTTCGTGCCGGTGCCGGGAGTCTGACCGTGAGCGTTACCGCGCTCGGGTCTCCGGGCCCCTGCTCGACCGCTTCGACCTACGCGTCCGGGTGCGCCAGCCCGAGGTGGGTGCCCTCTTAGCCCCGCGCCCCGAGGCGGGCCGAACCGGTGCCGAGGAGCCCACCTCCAAGGTGGCCGCCCGGGTGGCCGAGGCCCGCCGGCGGGCCCGCGAGCGCGGGGTGCGGGCTAACAGCGACCTGGCGCCGTGGCGGCTGGACGAGCTCGCCCCCATAGGTGCTCCGGCGCGGCGGTTGCTGGAGAGGCGCTTGCGTGAGGGCTTGTTATCGGCCCGGGGCCTGCACCGGGTGCGCAGGGTGGCCCTGACCGTGGCCGACCTGGCCGGGGACGAGGGGCCGCTCAGCGAGGAGCACGTCCTTTTAGCCCTGGCCCTTCGCGGGCAGGGGGTCCTGGCTGATGACGACTCGGGCTTCGGCCCGTGCTTGGGCGGCTCTGCACCGGGCTCGGGCGGCTTTTCACCGGGCCTGGGCGGTGCAAGGTCGGGGCTTGGCGCCTTCCAGGTTGACCCCTCGCCACCGGCCGAGGCCCGGGCCTGCGCGGCGGGTGCGCCATGAGCACTGGCCTCGGCCAGACCCGACGCAGTACCTCCCCGTTACCGCCGGGGGCCTTCGCTGCCGCCCTGGCGGCCCTGCCCGGGGCAGGGCCGGCCTGGCTGGTCGGGGTGCTGGCCCCCGGCGGGCACCCGCAGAGCCCCGAACGGGCCTGGGGCGAGCTCCTCGCGGGGCGCCTGGCCCCGCCCCGGCCAAGGCGGGCCACGACTGGGGCGGGGAGCGGGCCGCAGGGCCTGCGCGTCTCGCCATTGGCACCGGCCGGTCAGACGCCCCCGGACGCACCATCAGGGTGGCCGGGGCTCAGTCCTGATGCCCCGGCTCGCACCTGGCGCCGCTGCCAGGCCGCCGAGGCCCAGGTCAGCTGGTTCGGCGCTTCGGGCTACCCCGCCGCTCTGGCCGGGGGCCCTTCCCCTCCAGGGGTGCTGTTCTTTGTGGGCGAGCTGGCCTTATTGGAGAGGCCCTGCGTGGCTCTGGTGGGTACCCGCCGCTGCACCCCCGAGGGCCGGGAGGTGGCCTACCGGCTCGCCTACGACTTGGCTGCCGCCGGCGTCGCCGTGGTGTCGGGGCTGGCAGCCGGCATCGACGGGGCCGCCCACGCCGGTGCCCTGGCCGCTGCCCAGGCGGGGGCGGCCGGCTCGACCGTGGGCGTGGCTGCCAGCGGCGTCGATGTGCCCTACCCGGCCAAGCACGCCGCCCTGTGGCGCCAGGTCTGCCGGCAGGGCGTCGTCATCTCTGAGTCCCCGCCCGGTCAGCCGGCCCAGTCCTGGCGCTTCCCCTCCCGCAACCGGCTGATCGCTGGCCTGTCCCGTATCGTCGTGGTGGTGGAGTCTCACATCCAGGGCGGCTCCTGGCACACCGTCGAGGCGGCGCTCCAGCGGGGCGTAGAGGTGGCTGGGGTCCCTGGGCCCGTCTTGAGCCCAGCCTCGGCAGGCACCAACCTGCTCCTGAGAGAGGGCGCCCTCCTCGTCCGAAACGCCGACGACGTGCTTGAAGCTATGGGTCTCGGGGCAAGCCCGGCCGTACAGCCATCCCTGCTCCCACCCCGCCCGTCCAGCCCGTGCGCCGGAGGCTCGGCCAGCCCGAGAGCCGGCGGCCTCGGCGACGAAGGGACCGCTGTTCCAGCCCGGGGTACTCACGAGCCGCCCGGGCCCCTGGGGCCGCTCGAGCGCACGGTCTACCAGGCTCTCGGCCGGAGGCCGCAGACGGTGGACGACCTGGTGGAACGCTGCGGGCTCCCCCTGGGGGCAGTGCTGATCGCCCTTGAGCACTTGGGGGAGCAGGGCGCCGCCACCCACCATGCTGGTTGGTGGGCGCGCGCCTACCGGCGCTAGCGCCGCCGGGGCCTTCGCGCAGGTACGGCGGCCACAACGACTACGATTGAGCGGCGATGGGTTCCGTTGTTCGCGCGCAGAGTGATCATGCGTCGGCGAAGAACGGAGAGGGCAGTATCGGGTCGGCTCCAACAGCAAGAGCAGAACTTGGGGAGCTGCCCACACGCCGACCGACGCGCCGATCCCCGGCCGATCAAGGTGATTGGTCCGCCGAACCACGCGAGCCCGGTGGACCACCGCCATCTGTCAATCCGGGCCCCTGGCAGGTTGGCAGGTGGGTGACTTCGTTGGCGGATCTGGCGGCAGAGACGGTGCGGGCGTACCAGCAAGCGGTCTACTCGTTCATTACTTGGGCTGAACGGGCGGGGTTGAGCGGCCCAGAGGATGTGGACCGGCTGGTCCTGCGGCGTTACCTCGCCTACCTTGCCACCCGTCGTTACGCTCGGCGCACGGTTGCCCTGAGGGCAGCGGCGCTCAGGCGTTACTTCTCCTGGGCGCATGAGCAAGGAGTTCTGGCCGGCGACCCGAGCGCCCGGCTATCCGCACCGTCGGGCGAAGGCCGCCTCCCCCGGCCGTTATCCCGGGCTGAGGTTTCCGCGCTGCTCGATCATCCTCCGCCACGAGCCACGGAGGTCCCGGACGCGGTGCGCCTGCGCGACGACGCAGTCTTGGAGCTGTTCTACGGTAGCGGGCTTCGGGTGAGCGAGCTTTGCGCGCTCAACCCAGCTGATGTGGACTTGACGGCAGGGTGGGCCACGGTGTGGGGTAAGGGTTCCAAGCAGAGGCGGGTGCCCGTCTCGGAAAACGCTCTCCACGCCCTTCGCAAGTGGCTTGACCAGGGTCGTCCCACCATGTTAAAGCCCTCTTCCCCTGAGCCCGCCCTGTTCTTGAACCTACCGGGCCGGCGCCTCGGCTCCCGCGATGTCCGCAGGCTGCTAGACCGGCGAGCTGCTTCCCCCACCTACCCGCACGCGCTTAGGCACAGCTTCGCCACACATCTGCTTGACGGCGGTGCCGACCTCAGGGTGGTACAGGAGCTCCTCGGCCACACCTCTTTGCGAACCACCCAGGTCTACACCCATGTCAGCAAAGAACGGCTGCTGGCTGTGTACAGCCATTCCCACCCGAGGGCCTGATGGAGACGGACGAGGCCACGGTATCACCCGATGAGCTATGGGCGGAGTACAAACGAACCGGTTCGCGCGACCTGCGTGACGAACTGATCGTCCGTTACTCGCCCCTGGTCAAGTACGTAGCCGGCCGAGTGTCCGTCGGTCTGCCCCACAGCATCGAGCAGTGCGACCTGGTGAGCTACGGGATCTTCGGGTTGATCGACGCCATCGAGAAGTTCGATACCGAGCGGGCCATAAAGTTCGAGACCTACGCCATCACCCGCATCAAGGGGGCCATCATCGATGAACTTCGCAGCATCGACTGGGTCCCCCGCTCGGTCCGAGCCAAGGCGCGAGCCATTGAAAAGGCCTATGCCAAGTTGGAAGGCCAGCTGCTACGAACGCCGTCTGATAGCGAGCTGGCTTCCGAGCTCGGCATCAGCGAGGAAGAGCTTCAGGCCCAGTTCTCCCAGATTTCCTTCGTAGGCATCGTGGCCCTCGATGAGGTCCTCTCGGGGGGCGAGCGGGGCGAGGCGACGACGCTCGGGGATACCCTCCCCGACCGAGGCGATGGCCCCATGGCCGCCTTCGAGGTGGAGGAGATGAAGCAAGTCTTGGCCGGTGCCATCAACCGCTTGGGCGACCGGGAAAAGATCGTACTGACGCTGTATTACTATGAGGGGCTGACGCTCGCCGAAATCGGGCAGGTTTTGGGGGTCACTGAGAGCCGCGTGTGCCAGATCCACACCAAGGCGGTGCTGCAACTGCGCGCCCGCATGTCGGTGACCGACAAGGAGCCCGTTTAGTACCTGCAGCGCCTTTAGTACCTGGGACGCCGGCGGGTGCGCGCCCGGCCTACGCGCTAGGCTGTCGGGTACCCTCGGGCTTTCGAGGGCCACCAATCCGTCCCAGGCGTGTCCACGGTCGCCGCGGTTTCGCGGTGCAAGCGCCCTGGGAGACTAGCAACCGATGGAGGAGACACGATGGCCGTCGTTACGATGCGGCAGCTGCTGGAGGCGGGGGTGCACTTCGGGCACCAGACGAGGCGCTGGAACCCGAAGATGCGGCGTTTCATTTTTGGGGAACGCAACGGCATCTACATAATCGACCTCAAGCAAACCCTTGAGCGCGTCGAGGCCTCATATTCTTTTGTGCGCGATCTTGTCGCCAACGGAGGCTCAGTCCTTTTCGTGGGCACGAAAAAACAGTCGCAGGACCCGATCGCCCGAGCCGCGCAGCTCTGTGGCATGCCGTATATCAATGAACGGTGGCTGGGGGGGATGCTGACCAACTTCACCACGATTGCCGGCAGGGTAAAAAAGATGCAAGAGCTCGAGCGGATGCGCAAGGCTGGCGACTTTGACGCGATGCCCAAGAAAGAAGCTTTGATGCACAGCCGGGAGCTGGAGAAGCTTGAGCGCAACTTGGGTGGCATCCGTGATATGGCACGGGTCCCCGACGTCGTCTTCATAATTGATATCAAGAAGGAGCACATCGCCGTTTCGGAAGCCAACAAGATGGGTATTCCCATCGTGGCGGTGGTCGATACCAATTGCGACCCTGACTTGGTACAGTACGTAATACCTGGTAACGACGACGCTATCCGTAGCGGGACCCTGATGTGCCGGATGATCGCCGAAGCGGTCCAAGAAGGTCGCTACGTTGCCTCCCGCCGCCGCGTCAGCGCCCCTCCCCAGCCAGAGGCCGATACCCCAAAGGCGGCAGTTTCTCCCGTCCGGCACCTGGGCGCGGGCCGGCCACTTGGCCACGCGGGCGCACCCCAGGCCGGCACCGGCCGCGATCGGGCTGGTGGCGGGGCCGGGATGGCGGCCGCTCGGGCCGAGGCAGCAGTACCTGAGGAGATAGCGGCGGCCCCCGAGCCAGCAGCGGCGGCCCCCGAGCCAGCAGCGGCGGCCCCCGAGGAAGTAGCCCCCGAGCCGGCAACGGCGGCCCCCGTGCCAGCAGCGGCGGGCCCCGAGCCAGCGGCTGCCGGCAGCGAATCCAACAGCGACTAGACGGAAGGGACGGAGTCAACAGAAATGCCAGAGTTCACCGCTAAGGACGTGCAGGCGCTGCGTCTGGCGACCGGTGCCGGGATGATGGACGCCAAGCGGGCGCTGCAGGAGGCCAACGGCGACAGGGACGGGGCCGTCAAGTGGCTTCGCGAGCGCGGGTTGGGTAAGGCCGCCGAGCGTGCTGGACGTGAGAGCAGCGAAGGTGCGGTGGCCGTCTGCTACGACGGCAAGGCCGGCGCGGTATCCCTGGTGCAACTGAGGTCTGAGACGGACTTCGCGGCCAAGAGCCCCGACTTCGTGGCCTTGGTCGAGGAGCTGGCCGCCCTCGTCGCGGCCGAGGGCGAGGACGCGGTGGACCAGCGTAAGGGCGCCATCGAAGACCTCAATATTGCCACCCGGGAAAACGTGCAGCTCGGCGACATCATCCGTTTCCAGGCGGCCCCAGGCAACGTCCTCGACGCTTACTTGCACGTCCAGAACGACCGGGGTGTCAACGGCGTGATCGTCGAGCTGGCCAACGGCTCGAAGGAGCTGGCCCATGACATCGCTGTCCACATTGCTTTTGGCCGCCCAAAGCACCTGCGCCGGGAGGACTTCCCGGTCAGCGAGGTGGAGGCCGAGCGGGCGACGCTCGAGGCGGAGACCCGCCGGGAAGGCAAACCGGACGCGGCGGTTCCCAAGATCGTCGAGGGCAAACTCAATGCTTGGTACCGGCGCACCCCCGGCGGCGCTCTCTTGGACCAGCCGTTTGTCAAGGACGACCGCCATAGCGTCTCTGAGGTGCTGGGTGGCGCCGAGATAGTGCGCTTTGCCCAAGTGGTCATCGGCAGCTGAGAAATGGGAGGGGTAGCCTCGGCCTGCGTGCCGGGCAGCGGTCCCACCGGAGGGCAGCCGTCCTGTGCCTAGCCCAGCTGTCCGTGCGGGCAGTCAACGTGCCCGATGGGGACGCGTCGTGCTCAAGATCTCCGGTGAGGCCTTAGCCAGCGAGGCAGCCGAC
>JAKAWM010000015.1 GCA_021827285.1 Actinomycetes bacterium
CTGGTGCCCTCGACCAGCGGGCGGGTGAGTGGCGCTCGACCGGCGCCCTCCTCCCCTCCAGCGTCTACACGGTCCAGTACCGGGTAGACGGCGCGAGCGGCCTCAGCGCGGAGGGTTCATCCAGCTTCGAGACGGCCCCACCGGCCGAAGTGGTGACGGCCAGCGTTTTCCCACCCCCCGGTATCCAGGTGGGGGTGGGCCAGCCCATCGTGATCACCTTCTCGCACCCCATCGGCTCGGGCGCCGCCGAACAGGCGGTGCTCTCCCGCTTCACCATCGCCATGAGCCAGCCGGTACCGGGCGGATGGCACTGGTTCAGCCCGGTGGAGCTGCACTTCCGGCCGTCCTCCTACTGGCCCGTGGGGGAACAAGTCCGCCTCTCGGCCGACCTCGACCACTGGGACATAGGTGGCGGAGCGTGGGGGCAGGGCCAGGTTTCGACCGCGTTCGTGGTCGGTGACAGCCATATCTCGACCGTTGATTTGGCTACTCACCAGATGGTAGTGACCGATAACGGCCAGGCCATTTACAGCTGGCCGGTCAGCGCCGGGCGCGCCCAGTACCCAAGCATGGACGGCACCCACATAGTGCTCGACCGGGAGTCCGTGGTGCGGATGGACTCGGCCAGCGTGGGTATCCCGGTGCACTCCCCCAACGGTTACGACGAGCTTGTCTACTGGGACGTCCATATCGCCGACAGTGGGGAGTACGTCCATGCCGCCCCCTGGGACGTCTCCATCCAGGGCTTCCAAAATGTGTCTCACGGCTGCATCAACCTCAGCCCGGCCCGGGCAGAAACGTTCTTCCGCTTCTCGCGGGCAGGCGACATCGTCAATATCGTGAACGGGCCGAGGGCGCCAGTCATGGGCGACCACGGGGTTATCGACTGGTCATTTGGCCCCCCCCTTGTCGAGTGGACGCCCGCCCGGGTCGTAGCCCTCACCTCCCCAGTCACGCTGCTGCCGACCACGACGCTGCCCCCCCCAGCCGGGGCCCCCTACTTCGGGCCCACCGTCCCGCCCGCCTCCACCACCACTTCGCCGCCTCCCACCACGCCTGCGACCACGGCAGCTACCAGCACCACGACGACGACCCTTACGGCCCCGACCACGGCAGCCACCACCACCGCAACATCTGCACCGGTCAGCGCACCCACGGTCAGCGCACCCACGGTCTCCGCCTCACGTCCCGCCAGCTCCACCACGAGGGGATAACAGCCGGTCCAGCCGAGCTGGGATCGTTGGTCGGCTCAGACCATCTCGTGGAGCATCTCGGCCAGAAGTGCTGCCTCGCGGGAGATCTCGTCGCTGCGAGAACCGCCCTCAATGGCCGCTTTGAGCGTGTGCCCCTGGCTGCGGACGCGCCACCAGTATGCGTCATCCAAGCCAACGGGCGTCGGCTGCTCGACTACCCCCACCGAGTCCAGGAACGCTTGCTGGCGCTCGATATCCGCCGGGTCGTTGGCCAGGCGGTCAACCGAGCCAAAGAGCTCTTCGATCAAGCGATAGCGCGCCTCGTCGTCATCATCGGTCAGGCCGTGCACTTGCTCGAACAGGCCGTCCACCAGCGTTTCGTCCAGCTCAGCCACGGCCAGGTCGGTCCCGTCCCAGCGATGAGCTACACCCGCTTGCTCAAGCAGCATGGACAGCTCGACCCGCTGCTCGGGCAACCACTCATCCAGCTCGTAGACCAGCTCCCCAGCCCCTTCTTCTTCCTCCTCGGGCTCGTCCAGCCCGTCGCTCTCCGAAGCGAGGTCGGCGTCTTCGGGGACGAGGTCAGGAGCCAGTTCGCCCCGGCTCGGCCCGGACCGCCCGCCGCCAGCTAGCTCGAGGGGTCGCCCTTTTTGCTTGGCGGCGGCCTCCAGGCGCGCCCGCCCTCGCTCGGCCTCGGCCTCCGCCTTCCCCGCGCTCGGAGCGACCAACCGGCAGAGCACCTCAGCCTGATGGCGGATCTCGTCTTCGAGAGCCTCATCCGCGCCCAGGGCGCCGAGCAGGCGCCTGGTTACCCGCCCCACCGCCGCCAGCTCGTCCTCGTCCAGGCCAGGGAGGTAATCGAGGGTAAAGACCGATGCCGATGCTTCGCCGATGTCCACATCTGCCTGCATATCCGTCGGGTCGTCGCGCAGACGGCCGGCCGCGTCGTATAGATCCTGGCCGACCCGGCTCTCAGCCGGACGAGATCCGGCTCCTTCGACCAGCTCGCCTTCCTCGGCCGCCTCGGAGCCCTCACCCGTGACCTCGGCCACGATGGCATCGACCTCGGCCTCATCGACCGATAGGACGACCAGCTCCTCTTCCTCGAACCGGTGACTCACACCGCGGTCGATCAAGGCTTCGATGAGCCGACCCCTCGTCTCGTCGTCCCATTGATCGAGGCGGTAGCCGACCTCGTCGTCGTCAGGGCCAGACTCCAGCTCGGGCAGGGGGGACGGCACAAGCCGCTCGCCACAGGCGTGGCACCGGCCGCGGCTACCGACTTCATAACCACAGGTCGGGCAATACCAAACTTTCCGGCTCATACTGGTCTCCTCGTCGCTCCGAGACCGGCCCGCTTGGGTAGGACCGGGGCTTCCCGACCGGAGCCACCTAAACGGGGCTCGGGACCGTTGCCGCGGCGGCCCGCTTCGGACGGCACGTTCAGCTCTTCGTGGTACTCCTCTTCGACGTTGACCGACCAGGTGTCGTACGAAGCGCCAAGCAGGTTTTCCACCGTCAGCATGGCGGTGTACATCGAGTGGTCCTGGTTGTTGTAGCGGTGCATGCCGTTGCGCCCCACGGGGTGCACATTGGGGACCTCGGCTTCGAGCCACTTACGGATGGTCTGCACGTTTTCCTTGTAGTCAGCGTCGTAGTACGGGTATGCCTTGGGCATACGTACCACGTAGCCTGCCTGCACGTCTCCTGGCCGAGCAAGCCCGAGCTGGCCGACCTCCTGCTTGGCCAACTCGACGAGGGCGTCATCCGGCATCGACCAGGTCGTATCGCCCTCGAAGACAAAGTACTCCAGGCCCAGGCACGTACGCCCTTCCTTCACCATGAAAGGTGACCAGCGGCCAAAGTTCTGCACCCTTCCAACCTTTACCCCGGGGTCGTGCACATAGACCCAGTTGTCGGGGAAGCTGGCGCTCTCGGGTACCACCAGAGCCACCGTAAGGTGGTCACGGTAGTGCAGGCCCTTAGCTGCCGCCTGCACCTCGGGCGGGGCTGGCGGAGCCATGGCCGCCACCAGCGCAGACAGCGGCATGCTGGAGATCACGGCAGCGGCGCGGCGCTCGACGGGAGCCCCTTGCACCAGGGACTCGACGGCCACCGCCCGGCCGCCCTCCCGGCGGATCTTGGTCACGGGGGTACCGAGGACGACCTGGCTGCCGGCCGACTCCACCAACTGGCAGCAGCGTTCCCACATCATGCCTGGTCCCAGTCGTGGGTACTCGAACCGGTCGATAAGAGTCGTTATTTCGCGTTGCCCTTTCTTTGGGAAAAGAGCGTTCTTGACGGCATTAGTGAGGTTTAGGTTCTTTATCCGCTGTGCCGCCCAGTCGGCTTGGAGCTCGGTGGCTGGATAACCCCAGACTTTCTCGGTATAAGTCTTGAAGAAATGCCTGTACAGCCGCCAACCAAAACGCGCCGCGACCCAACCCTCGAACGTGGTCTGGTCTGCGGGTGGGCGTAGGCGCGACCAGCCATAGGAGAGGCCGCAGCGCAACGACTCGAAAAAACCAAGATTTCGCAAGGCGTTCAGCGGCTTCAGCGGATAGTCGTAGAACTTGCCTTGGTAGTAGATACGGCTCATCCGGGGCCGGGTCATAAAGTCCTCACCGGGGAGTATCTCGTGCCAGAAGTCCTCAACCACCCTGACTTTGGTGAAAAAACGGTGACCACCAATATCAAACCGCCATCCGTCGTGCTCCACCGTCCGGCTGATGCCACCCACCACGGTATCTGCCTCCAGTACCGTGCAGCTCTTGCCTCTCCTGGCCAGCTCGTAGGCCGCGGTGAGGCCCGCCGGACCGGCCCCAATGACCACCACCTGGCCGGCGTCGTCAGTGGAGGGCTCCAGACCGGGCACCAGGATGTTCGGGCTTGGGTCAGTCAAAGGCACTGCTCTCCTCAGCTCCGGAACTGTTCCAAGTTCTCGTACTCGTAATAGCGTGGGTTAGCCTTGATCACCGGCTCGCCCCCCGGGCGCCACATCTGGAACCAGCTGGCCAGGTTGCCGCAGTCACTTCCAAAGCCCTTGTACCCGTCGCGCCAAACCAACCACAGCGTGTTCTGGGGGCTCAACTGGGAGAATACTTCTTGGGCGAACGTCCCGACATCGGTATGGCGGATGACAGAGACGTAGTTCACCCAGTCAACTCTGTCCGGGCCGGTCATGCGGGGGAAGGTCAACTGGGTGACCCGCGGGACTTTGAGCAGCCGGGACACCGCGGGGCCAAGCTGGTCGGGACAGTAAACAACCACGTCACCCGGCTGGGCTTCTACGTTCAGGACATCGGCCACCTGGACTGCTTGAGCCCGGGGCTGAGCCCCCTGCAACTGGGCGGAGAACAAACCCGCCATGCAGGCCACGGCAAGGATGGCGGAGGTAACCTTGGGCGAGGCGAAGGTAGTCAAGCCCAGCGAGCAGAGCAGCACGAACAGGGGGAAGACGACGGCAATGTAGCGGCTGTCGAAGGCCGCTCCGGTCACCATGCCGGCCGCCACGGCCAGGGAAAGGGTACCGACAACGAGCAGGCCAACTTCCCTGGCCCGGGGCTGGACCCGCAGCTCCACCACCACACTGGAAGCCTTGGGGCCGAGGTGGGCAAACAGGGCCAACCCCACCAGAATGAACAACACGTAGGTGAGCAAGGCACCCCACCCGCCTGGGCCGGCAAAGAGACTGAAGACCCCGAGCAGGTTCTCAGGACCGGGTGGACTGGACCACGGCGTCCCAGTGTGGCGTACCTGGTAGACGAAAACCGGCGACCAGGGCAGCCAAAGAAGCACACCCCCGCACAGGGCCCAGAAAACCCTGCGTGCGGCCCCCGTCGCCGATCGCGGGTCGGTATTCGGGCCGCCCCGTGACTCGCGCCTCCACCTCCACAACACCCAGGCTCCGCCCACGGCGACGAGATAGAGGTCCCAGTAGTGCGTGTACATGAGGACGGCGGTGAGCGCGCTCAGGACCGCAAGACGGCCACGGGTCGGCTGCTCGGTAGCCCTCGCCAGCGCCAAGTACCAGGCAACGGCCTCCAGCGCCATGAGGGAGTAAGGACGGGTATCGGTGGCGTAGTAGATCGCCCAAGCGGAACGTGCGGCGAGGAGCAGGGCAGCCCAGGCCATGCGCCTGCCGCCCAGGCGTAGCCCGGTGAACCACAAAAGAGGCAGGGTGGCAACGGAGAAGATGCCAGACAGGGCCCTGACGGCGAAGTCTCCCTGGCCAAACAGGAGCATCCAGTAGTGGAGCATCAAGTAGTAAAGGGGAGGAGATCCGTCCTGCAGCAACGCTCCGGGCAACTTGAGAAGGGTCAACTTGGAGATGTTGACCGACAGTGCTTCGTCCAGCCACAGCCCGCTTGGCGCCAGAAAACGGCCCGCAGTCCCGGCAATGACCACCACCGCCGCCGCCATGACGCCCGCTCTCGCCCACGTCATCTTGAGTGGCCGCGGAGGGAAGAAACGATGGCGCGGGGCTGCCCTGACAATCAGGGGATCGGTGGCTGAAGGAGCTGAGCGCACCTCCTCCGGCAGCGTGGCTTCGTTTGTCGGTTGCCGCGGCGTGCGTTCAGCTGGGAGCAGGGGTTGCTGCGACAAGCGAGCCAAAGGGCCTCCGTAGGTACTAGCGATAAATTACGGCGGTCGCCATCTGCTACACAGTAGGCGGTCTTATGGACGGCCTGCAGAGCGGCAGGTCACGACCACCTTATTGTTGTGTACCTCCACAAGGCCACCTTCCACCTCGAAACGAAGCTCGCGCCCGTGCCCCTCGCCACTACCAGCTTGGAGTGGGCCAGGTTGGGTGCCGGGGCCCTGAGCCTGCCCTGGCGCTGCATCCGGGCCCACGATGCGAACGGTACCCGCTTCGAGCAACCCAACAAAGGCCATGTGGTTGGCCAGGAAGGCGATATCTCCCTCCGATGTGCGGCAGACCACCATTTCGGCCTGACCGGAGTAAAGCGCACCGTCCGGGGCGACCAGTTCGACCTGGGTCGTGGCCACGCCTGCTCAGGCCCCCTGTTGCAGCTCGCGGGCTTTGGCCATAGCGCTCTCCGCCCCGCCCACGCCGAAGAAGGCCTGCTCGGGAAGCTTGTCCAGCTCGCCGTTGACCAGGGCTTCAAAGGACTCAACCGTCTCCGAAACCGGGACGTAGACACCCTTCTGCCCAGTGAAGGCTTCGGCCACGAACAGCGGCTGCGACAAGAAGCGCTGGATCTTGCGCGCCCGCAGGACGATGGTACGGTCCTCTTCGGACAGCTCGTCCATCCCGAGGATGGCGATGATGTCCTGCAGTTCCCGGTTGCGCTGGAGGACCTGCTGCACTTTGCGCGCGACCTGGTAATGCCTGTCCCCCACCACTTCGGGCGCCAGGATGTTGGAGGTTGAGGCCAGCGGGTCAACCGCCGGGTAAATGCCGATGGCGGCGATCTCGCGTGACAGTTCGGTCGTAGCGTCCAGGTGCGTGAAGGTGGTGAAGGGGGCCGGGTCGGTGTAGTCGTCTGCCGGCACGTAGACAGCCTGCACTGAGGTGATCGAGTGCCCCCTGGTCGAGGTGATCCTCTCTTGTAACTCGCCCATCTCGTCCGCCAGGGTGGGCTGGTAGCCCACGGCCGAGGGCATCCGGCCGAGCAGCGTGGACACCTCGGATCCCGCCTGCACGAAGCGGAAGATGTTGTCGATGAACAGAAGTACGTCCTGGTTGCGTACGTCGCGGAAGTACTCGGCCATGGTCAAGGCAGAAAGACCGACGCGCAAGCGTACGCCGGGGGGCTCGTCCATCTGGCCGTAGACCAGCGCCGCCCGTTTCAGGACACCGGACTCTTTCATCTCGAGCCAGAGGTCGTTGCCTTCGCGAGTGCGTTCCCCGACACCTCCGAACACTGACACACCGCCGTGCTGTTCGGCGACACGGTGGATCATCTCCAGGATCAGTACTGTCTTGCCTACGCCGGCGCCCCCAAAAAGGCCGATCTTTCCGCCTTGTACGTAGGTCTCTGGCAGGTCGATAACCTTGATACCGGTCTCGAACATCTCCGACTTGGGCTCCAAGGCGTCGAATTCGGGGGGCGG
Organism: Actinomycetes bacterium; assembly: GCA_021827285.1. Lineage (GTDB taxonomy): Bacteria > Actinomycetota > Acidimicrobiia > Acidimicrobiales > Palsa-688 > JAKAWM01. The sequence goes on from JAKAWM010000015.1 coordinate 7,272, forward strand.
GCGATGTATTTCCCAGCGATCGTCCACGTCCGCCAGCGGTTCGGAGTCGAGCACCTCACCCATCACGTTGAAGACGTGGCCGAGGACGGCGTCACCAACCGGGACCGTTATGCCCCTGCCCGTGTTGCGGACCAGGGCACCTCGGCGCAACCCGTCAGTAGGGCGCAGGCAGATGCAGCGCACCCGGCCGTCGCCTATCTGGAGGGCGACCTCGGCGACAACCGTGGTGCGTTGGCCCTCGAGCTCGATGTCCATTTCGACTGCGTAGTTCAGGTCGGGCAAAGCGTCGGGCGGGAACTCGACGTCAACTACTGGCCCGGCGATGGCAACCACCCGGCCGTCGCGAAGGGCGCCATCGGGCCCCTGCCCGGGGGCAGGATCCTTGGCGAGATTTGTCTTAGTGGTCCCGGTGGTCGCTGTGCTCACGTTTGCTCCAACCCTTCTAACTTGCCTCGGGGAAAACATAGACTTCAGGCTGGCCCAGCAAATCCTCGCTCCGCCCAGCCTGGCGTAGGGCCTCCGCTCCCCCCACGATCTCCATGATCTCGGTGGTAATGGCATCCTGGCGGGCACGGTTCATGGCGCGGGTGAACGTCTTCACCAGATCCTCGGCGTTGTCGGTGGCAGCCTGCATAGCTCGCTGCTGGGCGACATGAAAAGAGGCAGCCGACTCGAGCAATGCCGCGTACAACTGGGCCTCGATCCAGCGGGGCAGAAGCTCCTCCATGATGGTCTCGGGACCGGGCTCGAACTCAAAACTGGCCTCGTGCCCCGCCTCGCCAGCCGCAGGGACAGGGACGAGCGTGCTGATCTCGGCCCGCTGGTTGCCGGTGGACAAAAAGCGAGTGCTGACGACCAGGGCGCGGCCCACCCGGCCATCGGAAACAGCATCGACGACAGGCGCCGCTACCCTAACCGCGTCCTCGAAGCTGGGCCGGTCGGCAAAGCCGGTAAAGGCGTGGGCCAACGGGGCGCCTTGAAACCGAAAATAGCTCTGCACCTTGCGGCCCACTCCCACCACCAGGGGGCTCCGAACGTGGTCATCTCCCAGGACCTCCTCAGCCATCCGGAGGACAGAAGAATTGAACGCGCCGCACAGCCCCCGGTCCGCCCCGATCACTACCACGGCGCTGGCTTGTCCTGACCCGGTAAAAAGGGGGTGAGCGCTCGCCTCGGGAGTGTTGGACAGTTCTTGCACCACTTCTTCCAGGCGGGCAACGTAGGGTTCCGCCATCGATAGCGCACGCTGGGCGCGCGCTATCCGGGAGGCGGCAATGAGCTGCATGGCGCGCGTGATCTTTTGGGTAGATCGGATGCTGCGGATACGGTGACGAAGGAGGCGCTCCTGTTCCGCGGCCATTTAGGCGCTCGCCCCCGTGGCCTTGGCCGCGGCCCGCTCGGATGCCGGGAGCGTCTCGGCTGGCCGGTCCGCCACGTCGGGCACGGCTGGCCCTGGCTCCGCCGGCCCAGGCCCTGGCTCCCCACGGGGCGCGGGCAAGGCCGAACCGGCAAAGCCCTTCTTGGCGGCCTTGATGGCCCGCTCCAAGTCCTCCTTGGCCGGAAGTTGCTTGGAGCTGCGGATATGCTCCAGCAAGCCGGCCTCATTGGCCCGCAAGTGCTGGAGCAGGACAGCCTCAAAAGCCCGCACGTCTTCAAGGTTGACGTCGTCCAAGAACCCGGAGGTGCCCGCGTAAATGACGACTACTTGTTCTTCGACCCCCATGGGCATGTTTTGCGGCTGCTTCAGTAGTTCGGTCAGGCGCGCGCCCCGGTCCAGCTGGGCGCGGGACACCTTGTCCAGCTCGGAGCCGAAGGTGGCAAAGGCCTGCAGCTCCCTGTACTGAGCCAGGTCTATTTTGAGCGAACCCGAAACATCTTTCATGGCCTTGATTTGAGCATTGCCACCGACACGAGAAACGGATAGCCCAACGTTCATAGCTGGACGAACGCCGGCATAAAACAGGTCCGTGTCCAGGAATATTTGCCCGTCGGTTATGGAGATCACGTTGGTCGGGATGTATGCGGAGATGTCGCCCGCCTTGGTCTCGACGATGGGCAAAGCGGTGAGCGAACCCCCGCCCAGGTCGTCTGACAACTTGGCGGCTCGCTCCAAAAGGCGGCTGTGCAGGTAAAAGACGTCCCCTGGGTAGGCCTCCCGCCCGGGGGGCCGGCGCAAGAGGAGCGAGAGAGTTCGGTAAGCCTCCGCCTGCTTGGAGAGGTCGTCGTAGATTATCAGGGCGTGCTCGCCCTTTTCCATCCAATACTGGCCCATGGCGCACCCGGCATAAGGTGCGAGGTACTTATAGGGTGCAGGGTCCGACGCCGGGGCAATGACCACGACCGTGTAGTCCATGGCCCCGTGGGCGCGCAGCGTGTCGACGGTCTGAGCTATGGTCGAGCCCTTTTGCCCGATCGCCACATAAATGCACTTGACTCCTTGGCCACGCTGGTTGATTATGGTGTCCACGGCGAGGACGGTCTTTCCGGTTTTCCGGTCACCGATCAGCAGCTCTCGCTGGCCCCGCCCGATCGGAGTCATGGAGTCGATGACCTTGATACCGGTCTGGAGAGGCTCCTTCACGGGCTGGCGGGAGACGATGCCGGGGGCCTGTATTTCCAACCGCCTGGCCTCATTGGTCGCAATCGGGCCCAGGCCGTCGAGCGGCCTGCCCAAGGGGTCAACCACCCGGCCAAGCATGGCGTCACCGACGGGTACAGAGAGGATCCGCCCAGTGGCCCGGACCAACTGACCCTCCTGGAGCCCGGAAGTGTCCCCCAGGACGACGGCGCCGATAGCATCCTCGTCCAGGTTGAGGGCGATGGCGACCACCCCGCCCTCGAACTCCAACAGCTCGTTGACGGCGGCATTGGGCAGCCCGCTGACGCGTGCTATGCCGTCTCCTATGTCCAAGATGCGCCCCACCTCTTCGCTGGTGACGCCGGGGACAAAGCCCCCCAGGTTGCGGCGCAGCACCTCGGCGATCTCGGCGGCATCAATGCTCAGCTCAGCCATGAGTCTGGGGTCCTTTCGGTACAGGGTTAACGCCAAGCTGACCTTGCTCAGCCATACGATGCGGGGAGCCGGGGGGTGTGGCCAGCAACTCCCTTGCCACCTCAAGGCGTCGGCGCAAGCTGCCGTCCACCACGGTACCTCCCACCGTAGCGACAAAGCCACCCAGCAACTTGGGAGCCTGGGTGACGCGGACCTCGACATCGTAGCCAGTCAACTTGCGCAGGGATGAGGCCAGCCGCTGGCGCTGGGTAGCCCCCAGCTCACCGGCGACCTCTACCACGGCGACGCGGCGTTGACCCTCAGCCGCCACACGCTCGACTAGTGCCCCGAGCAGGGCCAGATAATCGCGGGCCCGACCGGTACGGGCGGCGTAGCCCGCCATCCGGGTGGCCTCGGCAACAGCCCGGCCCTCCAGCAGGTCCTTGACAATGGCTTGACGAACTTCGCCGGGAAGCTCGCCCAGGCACAGCGTGCCGACCAAAGCCTCGCTGCCTTCCACCGTGCGCATGAAACGGAAAAGGTGCTCCTCTATATCACCAAGGCCGGTGCTCCGGCCCGAGCGGGTTGGCTGGGACGGGACAGCAGCCAGGACGGCCGTGGCGTAACCGTCAAGGCGGTCGAGCGCCGAGGCGCGCCCGAGTGGTCCCTGGTAGCGCGGCTCGCCATGGTCCCGGATAGCTCCTGCCGCCGTGGCCAGGGCTCTTACGTCGCCGGCGTAGTCGCCCGCCGGGCCCGCCTGGGCCGCGAAGCTGAGCAGCCCGAGTACCGGTCCCGACACCTTGGCGGCAACGAGGTCATGGACGATAGCGGTCCTGGTGGGCGCCGAAATAGTGTCGGTCGTGAGCACCCCGCGCAGGTCGTCCGAGACCTTGAGCACCTCGGAGAAGCCGCGCAGCTCGGCCGCCAACCCGACCATCGCTGGGCTACCCCTGAGCTCCTCGAAGATAGCCTCCGCGTAGCCCCAGACCCGTTCGCGCACTACTCGCCCGTCCTCAATTGGGCCCCGCTCGAGGCTTGCTGGCTTCCCGCCAGCTGGCTAGAGGAGGTCATCTCGGCCTCTAGCTCGGCGATCGCTCGCTCGATCAGCTGCTCCTGATTGGCCAGCGATATACCCTCTCCCAGCACCTTTTCGACCGCGGCCATCACGAGGTCAGCCACTTGCGAACGCAGCTGGTCAGCGGCGCGCCTGGCCGAAGCGTCGATATCGGAACTGGCCCGCGATACTAGGCGCCGGTACTCCTCCTCGCCCTGCTGGCGGAGCTCTTGGCGCACCTGCTCGCCCAGCCTGGCCGCCTCGTCGCGCAGCGCCCTGCCCTCCGCGCGCGCCTGGTCGATGGCCCGACGAGCCTCCTCTTCGGCTCTTTGAGCTCGCTCGCGGGCTTCAGCCGCCTCGGCCAGAGCTTGGTCGATCGTCTGCTGGCGCTTCTCCATGGCTCGGTTGACCGGTGGCAACACCCACTTGGCAATGATCCCGAGCACCAGCAAGAAGGCCAGCAGCTCTACGACCAACGTCGCGTTCGGGACGAGGAAGTTGGAGGAAGCTACGAACACCCGACTACCCCGTCGCCAGCACGAAAACGAACAGCACTGCCAACGCGAAGTTTATGAAGAACATGCCCTCGACGAGCGCCACGATCAGGAACATGGTGGAGTAGAGGCGCCCCTGGACCTCAGGTTGCCGAGCAATACCCGCGATTGTCGCGCTGCCCGCGAGGCCATCACCCAAACCGGCACCAATGGCACCACCACCAAGTGCCAGACCGCTGCCTGCAAATGCTCCTGCCATCTCGATAGCCTTCTCGAGGCTCGCAGCCATCGTGTTCTCCTTCTCGTTTGTGGACCTAATGCGCTTCTTCGACGGCAAACTGCCAGTAGAGCACCGTCAGTAGGGCGAAGATGAACGCCTGTAACAGACCAATAAACATGTCGAACAACTTCCACGCCACCGTAACCGGGACGCTGAAAAAGGCGCCGTACCAGGGGATCGCAAGAAGAAGAGCGATCATTATCCCGCCGGCAAATATGTTACCGAAAAGTCGTAACGCCAGAGAAAGCGGGTTGGTGACGAAAGTTTCCAGGATGCGGATGGGGGCTAGAAAACGCGGCTTCCCAAAAAAGGACTTGACATACCCGGCCGAGCCCTTGGCTCTGATGCCCGAGGCCGTCGTCATTACCAGGACACAGACTGCCAGAGCGTACACAGTGTTAACGTCAGCACTAGGCGATGGGAGGTAGTCGGTGGAGTGATAAAAGCCAGGTAGCAGCTCAACCCAGTTAGCAACAAGTATGAGGACGAACAAAGTCACGGCGATCGGGACAACGTGCCGGTAGCGCTTGCCGAGGCTATTTTCGACTTGCTCTCCCGCGGCCCCGATGACGAATTCCCAAAAGAGCTGCACCTTATTAGGTGTAGAGGCTGTCGCCTTGCGCCGTACGTAAAAGCCCAAGACCAGGACAACGGCACAGGCGATCCCAGTCGTCCAAATGGTGTCGATATCGAGTGTCAGGCCGGCGATCTTGGTAGTGACGTGTTGGCCCACCGGTATGTGGGGAAAAGCGAGGAAGCGTTCAGTCAACACGCTGGCCTCCATCCGGCTCGGTCCTGGCAGGCTCGACCCTGGCGGAGGGAGCGGGTTGGACCGGCATGGCCAATTGGCCTCGATGGTAGCGCAGGAGCGCCCGAAGGGCCGCCATCATGAGCAGAGCCTGGAAGGCGACCAGGCCACCCAGCATCCCGAACCCCATTGGCCTTACGAAGTACACAAGGACCAGGGTGGCCAGGGTTAGTGCCCCGAGCCGGCTGGCAACCGTCCCGGCATACGGTTTGGCCCGCAGGCGACCCTCCGTTGTGGTGTACCTCACGGTGGACACCTGAAAGAGGCGGTGGTTTACAACGGCGCCCGCCAAGCCCAAAACAACCCCCACGCCCGCGAGTGGTTGGCCCAGGACGGCCGTAACCGCGACGGCAGCCAGGGCAACCAGGGCGGACGTGATGAGCGTCCGCCGCACGACGGCATCCACTTGCAGGACAGGGAAGTCTGTGAGCATCGCTTCTCAGTACTGGGGGCTCGTGCCCGCAGGCACCGTTGGGCCTTGGGGCTCTTATATGTTACTAGCCTGGCCAGGGTGGCTCGCTAAGGCCTCTCGTCCCCAATCCCCGGGGCCAGGGGGCCACGAGCTCAGCCGTGCCGGCGCAGTTCCGAGCGGGTGGCCAGCACCGCAACGGCGAGCCCGGCCACCAGGCCGACCATGAGGAACAGCGGCAGCGTACCGAGGACGTGATCGAGGAGCCAACCTAAGGCGCCCCCGCTGAGCAGGCAGAACGCGTCGACCATGCCCAGGCCGGCATAAGCCCACGGGCCCGGGTAGGCCCGGTCGGTCTCTTCGGGTGGTTCGGGCCGGCGGCGGCCCGGCTTGGGTGGCTGATCGCCCGTCACGATCAGCTCCGGGTCGGCCCGCCGGGAAGCCAGTAGCCCGAAGGCGGTGTGTCTCCCGAGGGCCCCCGCTCCTGGCCGTCGCGCGGACCAGCCCCTTGGGGCACCGGCCGGCGAGGAGGCCGGCCTGGGGGCACTCGGCCGCCAGTGCCTTGCCTGCCGCCGACCGGGGCGCCGCCAGCGCTCGGCCTCCCGTGGCCATTGGGCCCCGAATGAAAGCTCTCCTCCCCGGAGCCGTCTGGCCTGTCCCGGCCTTTGGGGCGGGTGCTGGCGCTGGGGCCGGTGCTGGTGCTGGTGCTGGGGCCGGTGCTGGCGCTGGAGCCGGTGCTGGCCCGGCCGTTGCTGGCCCGGCCGTTGCCATTGGTGCCCGCCACACGCCCCCTGGGGGCGAACAGCGTGTAGAGCAGTATGGCCAAACCACCCACGGCAATGGGAGGTATTTCGTTGTGGGAGTTGGTCACCCCTGGCCACAGGACCAGGCCGGAAAGAAGCGCCGTCCACGCCCAGAGGATGAGCACGGCCGGGCGATGGCCGTGACCGAGCCTCATGAGGCGGT
>JAKAWM010000016.1 GCA_021827285.1 Actinomycetes bacterium
GGCGGACGCTTCGTTCATCGCCCAGAAGCTGCACGTCAAGTCGGTCTACAGCATCGATGACGCCACAGCGTACGCGTCAGGGCTGGTGAAGGCGTTCGACACCAAGGCCTCTGCCCTCGGGCTAAAGGTTACCCACGTAACCGACACCGGGACTACCCAGTGCCAGAACGGCACCGGCGACGTTTCCGAGTACGGAGCTTCTGCCAGTGCCGTTATCTCGAGCAAGGCACCCATTGTGTTTTATGCCGGCTACTACTGCGACTTCGCCTTGCTCGTGAAGGCACTTCGTTCGTCTGGCTACAAGGGCATGCTGATGTCCGACGACGGCAGCCTTGACCCGCACTATGTGTCGGAGGCTGGGGCCAAGAACGCCAATGGCACCTACATCAGCTGCGCATGCGCCGACCTGACCAAGAGCGTGGCGGCCCAGCCCTTTGCCAAGGCTTTCCGCAAGCTCGCCCATTTCCCAGTCGGCACGTACTCCGCGGAGGCATACGATGCCGCCAACGCCATCATCAGCGTGATGAAGTCGCTCGGCGCGGCCAAGAACATAACCCGAGCCGCCATCGTAAAGCACCTCGCAACGGTGAATTACAGGGGGCTCACTAAGGTTGTGCACTTCCAGAAGGACGGCAATATTGCCGGCACGGCGGTCTACATCTACCATGTGGTCAACGGCAAGATCGGGGTCGTCGGGCTGGCGCCCTAGCCGGTCATAGCCCAGGGCCACTTGTAACGTGCGATGGAGCGACCGGGGCGGTAGCCCCGGTCGCCCGCACGGCACCCAAGGGGAAGTTCCCCCCTTAGCGATCAGGGGTACCCGAACAGTGTGCGTCTCGTGCTTCACCCAGAACTTTTGGAACCTTTTAGTTCTTGGCCTCGCTGACGGGTTCCTCTACGCCCTGATCGCCATCGGCTATACACTCGTTTACGGGGTCCTGCAACTGATCAACTTCGCCCACAGCGAGGTGTTCATGAGCGGCGGGTTCGCAGGGTACTTCATTCTCAATGCCGTGATCGGCACCAGCTCCCCTGGCGGGGTGGTGTCAGTGGGCCTCGTCGTACTCGGGATAGCCGGCGGTGCCATGGCCGGCGGTGGGGTGGCCTTTCTCTTAGAGCGCGTCGCTTACCGCCCCCTACGCAGGCGTCATGCGCCCCGGCTGGCGTTCCTCATAAGTGCCATTGGAGCATCGTTTTTCTTGTACAACATGGCGGGCAAGGAGTTCGGTCGCGACGCCGTCGAGATCCCAGCCCCTTTCACCAGTGGGCCGGTGTTCTCCGTCTTCGGCGCGCCGGTGACCACTTACTACCTCGTAATTGCCATCTCGGCCATTACGATGCTCATTTTCCTGGACCGGGTGGTGGCCGGGAGCAAGCTGGGCAAGGGGATCCGGGCGGTGGCCCAGGATGCTGAAACGGCCAGCCTAATGGGAGTCAACATCGACCGCGTCATCTCCCAGACGTTCGTCCTGGGTGGCCTCCTCGGTGGAGCGGCTGGGTTCCTCTTCGGGCTGAACACGGGCGTTGTTTACACCATGGGGTTCACGCCGGCGCTCAAGGCCTTTACTGCCGCGGTCCTCGGGGGCATCGGTAACATCCGCGGGGCCATGCTCGGAGGGTTGCTGCTCGGCGTGGTGGAAAACTTTGGTGCGGGCCTCTTCGGGACTCAGTGGCGCGATGTCGTTTCGTTCGGGATCCTCGTGCTGGTGCTGCTAGTGCGGCCAACGGGCTTGCTCGGCGAGCGGCTGGGGCGGTCGGCGTGAGATGACCCTGAGCGGAGCCGCGGCCTCGACCTTGCCAGGCGCCCAAGCGCCGCCCCAGGGCCCAGTGACGGGGCAACCACGGCTTTCGTGGCTGCGCCGGCTGATGGGCAGTGAGGACGCTCGCCGGCTGCTGAGCTGCGTGCTCGGCCTGCTCGTGCTGGCGGTGATGACGGGGCCCGAGGGGAGTGCTTCGGCTCCCCTGTCGGGCTTCACCGGTTCGCTGTTCCACCTGCGGGCCCTGGTCTTTATCGGGCTCGGGTTCGTCCTGTGGGCCGTGATAACGCTCCGGAGGCGCTTTGGAGAACGGGCCCGGCAGGCGAGCGACTGGGTCAGCTCGGCTCCCCGGCGCCTGGTCACCAACCGTCAGGCTCGCTACGGGATCTACCTGGCCCTTCTCGCCTTCGCCGTCGTTTACCCGATGGTCCTATCCCAGTTCTGGCAGAACGTGCTGGTGGACCAGATCGGCATTTACGTCCTCCTCGCCTTGGGCCTTAACGTGGTGGTCGGTTACGCCGGCCTTCTCGACCTCGGTTACATAGCCTTCTACGCCCTCGGGGCCTACTCGGCCGCTTACTGGACGGGAGCGTTGGCTGTCCACCCCCCGATCACGCTCAACCCTTTCTGGGCCATACCCCTGGCCATCTTGGCGGCAATGCTGGCGGGCGTTGTCTTGGGTGCGCCGACACTCCGGCTCCGTGGTGACTACTTGGCGATCGTGACGCTCGGGTTCGGGGAGATCATCCAGATCGTTGCCACCAACTTGCAGGGGGTCACCGGAGGCGCATCGGGCCCCGCTTCGGTCATACCTCACTTCTCGGTACACGTCCTGGGCGTCCATTACCGCTGGGGGCTGGCGGACCTGCCGTACTACTACCTCCTATTGGGGTTCGTCGTCATCGTGCTGGTTGTTTTCCACTCGCTGGAGAACTCACGCGTGGGGAGAGCCTGGACCGCCATCCGGGAGGACGAAATCGCGGCCGAATCGGCCGGGATCAACGTCCTCAAGTACAAGGTCCTGGCCTTTTCTATCGGCGCTTCCACTTCAGGTTTCGCGGGGATGCTCTGGGCGAGCCAGGTCGGCTATATCGACTCGACCCTTTTTACTGTGCAGTTGTCGATCCTTGTCCTCGTGCTTGTGATCTTCGGCGGGATGGGGTCGCTGCCCGGAGCTGTGGTAGGAGCTGCCGTGCTGCAATGGTTCCCGTGGTTCCTACGCGTCCACCCGCTGTTCGGCTTCCAGCAGCAGGACCTCTTCATATACCTGGGTGCGCTCCTAATAGTGATGATGATCTTCAGGCCCGAGGGACTTCTGCCGTCTCGCCGGCGCAAGCGCGAGATAGGCCTGGCCGAGCACGGTATCGGGACGGCTGATGCCATGAGCGAGCCCGGGGGAGAGCCATGAGCACGGCCACCATCGATGTACCCCACGCTGCCCGGGTCGAGGGCGACTTGATCACAGCAATCGAGAACCTTACCTTGAGCTTCGGCGGCCTGACCGTGCTGTACGACGTAAGCCTCAACCAGAGACGCGGGGAGATCCTGGCCGTCATCGGGCCCAACGGCGCGGGCAAGACATCTTTTTTCAACTGCCTCACGGGGGTCTACAAACCTCAGGAGGGCTCGATCGTCTTCCACAGCCGCAGTGGCCGTACCTCACCCATAGTCGGCAGCAAAAAGCACCCGTTGCTCGTGAGGGCGCTCGAGCCGGGAGGCATCGTGCCCGGTTGGTGGATGGGTTGGCGGGCGGTGAACACCAAGCCGCACCGGGTCAACCATCTCGGCATTGCCCGAACTTTTCAGACCACCCGGCTCTTCAACGCGCTCACTGCGTTCGAGAACGTAAAAGTGGGTGTGGAGGCCCGCCAGCATACTGGCCCGATCGGCGCCATGCTCAGGTTGCCGAGGACCCGCCGGGAGGAGCGCGAAGGTGACGCCCGAGCGATTGAACTGCTCGATTTCGTTGGCCTGAGGGAGCGGGGCAACGAGCTGGCCAGCTCGCTGCCCTTTGGTGACCGGCGCCGGCTAGAAATTGCCCGCGCCCTTGGGACTCAGCCCGAGCTGCTGCTGCTGGACGAACCGGCGGCCGGCACCAATCCGGCAGAGAAGCTGGATCTGGCCCAATTGATCCAGAGGGTGTCGGGGACGGGCGTCAGCGTGCTCCTGATAGAGCATGACATGGGGCTGGTGATGTCATTGGCGGAGCGGATAATCGTACTGAACTTTGGCAGGGTGATCGCTGCGGGGACGCCTGCTCAGGTCCAGCGCGACCCGGCCGTGGTTGAGGCCTACCTGGGCGCTTCCCACAAGCCGGTGGCGGGGGGGGAGGAAGGTCAGTGACCCTGCTGCGGCTTATCGACCTCGAGGTCCGCTACGGTGCCATACGGGCCCTGCAAGACGTAAACGTTGACGTTTCTGAAGGCGAGATCGTCGCGCTCCTGGGGGCTAACGGCGCCGGCAAGACCACGACGTTGCGGACTATTTCCGGCTTGGCCCGCCCCGTCAAGGGCTCGGTACAGTTCGCTGGACGCGAGATCCACCGGCTCCCACCGCACGAGGTGGTGGGCCTCGGTATCGGGCACGCCCCCGAAGGACGCCGGATCTTCCCGCAGATGAGCGTGCTGGAGAACTTGGAGATGGGGGCCTACAGGAGGCGCGGCGACCTGCATCAGGACACTGAGCGTGTTTATTCCCTGTTCCCGGTGCTAAAACAGAGACGGCGCCAGGACGGCGGGACTCTCTCGGGCGGAGAGCAGCAGATGCTAGCGATCGGCCGCGCCCTGATGAGCGCGCCCCGCCTCCTGCTCCTTGACGAGCCATCAATGGGTTTGGCACCTCTCGTGGTGGAGACAATTTTCTCGATCATCAGCGAGATCAGGAAGACCGGCACCACCATCTTGCTCGTCGAGCAAAACGCGGCCCAGGCCCTGGCCCTCGCTGACCGCGCCTATGTTTTGGAGAACGGAAGGGTGGTCATGGCGGATAAAGCGCGCACCCTTTTGAACAACGAACGGGTGCGCGCCGCCTACTTGGGCGAGGGGGCGGCCTGAGGTCGGGTTGAGATCAGCTCTGGATCCCCAGGCGAAAGGCGGCTAGAGGCGAATGGTAGGCAAAGTCGGCGGCAACTTCGGTGGCTTCGCTGCGATCCAGCCGGTGCTCCCCAACCAGCCGGGCCAGGAACGAGCAGTAGGTCCGCCTGGCCACGTCGTGGCGGGCGGGTATCGAGCAGTAGGCGCGCGTGTCGTCGACGAAGCCAGCCAGCTTGGAGAAGCCGGCCGTTTCGGTTATGGCAGACCAAAAGCGCCCCATAGCCGCGGGGGCATCGAGGAACCACCAGGGTGCACCCAGCCACAAGCTGGGGTAGTAGCTGGCCATGGGCGCCAGTTCTCTTGAGTAGACCGTCTCGTCCACTGTGAACGCGACGACCCGGAACCCCGGGTGGGAGCCAAAGCGGTCCAAGAGGCGCTGTAAGGGGGCGGTGAAACCCGTGGCCACGGGAAAATCGGCACCGATGTCGGGACCGAAGCGGGCAAAGGCGGCGGTGTCGTGGTTTCGCCAAACGCCCGGGTGCAGCTGCATGACCAGCCCGTCGTCGGCAGACATGCGAGCCATTTCCATCAGCATGTGCGAACGAAAGGCGTCTTCGTCCCCCCGCTGGCGGGGGCCGAGGCGAAGCCTGTCGTAGAGCCGGGAGACCTCGCTCTCGCTCATAGCCTCCGCCTCCACGGACAGGTGGCCATGGTCGGTGGCGGTGGCCCCCAGCTCCATGAAAGTCTCCCGGCGGGACTCTAGGGCACTGATGTAGCCCCGGTAGGAGCCAGTGTCGATACGGGAGACGGTGGCCAGCCGGTCGAGCAGCTCGTTCCACCGGGCAATGCCGTGAGCCTCGATGAGCTGGTCAGGTCGGAAAGTGGGCACCACCCGGCCGTCCCAGGTTGGGTCCCTACGTAAGGCCCGGTGTGCCGGCAGGTCGTCCAGGGGTGAATCGGTGGTGGCCAGCACCTCGAGCCCGAAGCGTTGGAAAAGCGCGCGGGGCCGCATTTCGGGGCGGCGCAGGTGCTCTGCGATCTGGTCGTAGGTCTGGTCGGCTGTTTGCTCGGAGAGAGGTTCTTCGATGCCGAACAGCGCCGCCAGTTCGTGCTCAAGCCACAGGCGCATGGACGTTGCCCGGAAGGTAGGCCAGTAGCGGCAAAGTAGGCGCCAAATGTGGCGCGGCTCCGGGGCCGGGGGCTCGCCAGTGCCGACGTCGCGAACGCCCAGGTCTTCCAGGCGGACGCCTTGAGCGTGAAGGAGGCGGGTCACGTAGTGGTCGGGTGTCACCAGCAGGGCCGCCGGGTCAGGGAACTGCTCATCCCGGGCCAAGACGTTGGCATCCACGTGGCCGTGAGGCGATATAAGGGGCAAGGTGGCCACAGCCTCGTAAAGTTCGCGCGCGACTTTGCGCAGGCCCGGCTCGGGTGGGAAAAGGCGCTCCGGGTGAGGCCCCATGGCGCCAGCCTAGACGCTGGTGTACTGCTGTGCCCTCGCCCTCAGCGGGCGGTCAGGGTGCCCGTCCCCTCCGGCTGGGCCGCTGGGGCGGCTGCTTGCCCCTCCCCGGAGCCACGGCCGCGTTCGTGCCAGTCACGCCACACCAAGCGATGAAGGGGGACCAAAGTTGGGATGTCACGCAGCCCGGGGATGAACGGGACCGCCAAGAGCAGGAGGGTGGCCGCCCCGGTCAGGTAGATGGCGATCAGGTCGATGTTCCCCGAGCCTGAAAAATGGTGGCCTGGTATCTGGTACCACATGGTGTAGAGCCAGAGCCACGGTTGCCCGGGGTAAGTGCCTGTCTCGTTCATTACGCCCCATTGGTTACCCGTTAAGTGCTGGGCTTTCGCCAGAGATGAAAAATAGCTGCCGTCCTCCAGGAACAAAAGCGGCTTGGTGTAGTTGCTGCCGTAGAAAGGTTGCTGGGCCAGCAGGTCAGTGTCGAGGGCGCCAGACCGGGCCAGCGAGAGCTCGCGGGAGAGCATCAAGGGCACGGGGCCGTAATGGCCGGCGGGTAAGACGGGGTTACCGGAGGAAAAGCTCACCTTGGCTAGAGCGTTGGAGTACGCGGCCACCCAGGCTTGCTGGCTGGCGTGGGACGCCGAGTTGTACGCGGCCAGGGCGGTGGCCAGCCCGGCGTCGTCAGCTGCCAGTTTGGCCAGCGGGGAGATCACAAAGGTCTGAGCGGCGTGGATAGGCTCACGAACTCCGGACAGCGCCTCCCACGAGATACCCAGGCGCTGGGTGGCCGCCGAGCCGTGCGAGTAGGGCGGCCCATAGGTAGCCGTTTCGCTCGTCCCGGCCAATTCACTGGCTGCTGTCCCCAGGAAGTCGGCCGGGGCTGCCTGTGCCCATGTTTGTACCGTGACCGGCGGCTCGTTGGGCGAGGACAGGAGGCCGGCCAGAAGGAACACGAAAACGGTCACCACGACGGTTGCGGCGGCGCCCTCTTTCAATATGTCGTAGCGTCGGGTCGGCCCGCGCCACCCCGCGGCGTCGGCGCGGGCGGCTTCACGCCGCTCGGTGCGGAGACGGAGCCGCCGTTCGGGCAATGGGTGGGCCACGCCCCGGACGCGCACCAAAAGCACGTGGCCGCCGACGATGGCTACCAGCGCCAACGGGAGGAGCACGATATGCCACATCAGCATCTGGCCGAAGTTCATGAGGTTGAAAAAGGCGCCCAGGCCGGTGGCGTTGATGGCGTCCTTGCCGTTGGTCGAGATCCACTGGGAGTCGAAGTTCTGCTGCGAGAGGTAGCCCGTGAAGCACTCGACGACCGAAGCCACGAAGGCCACCACCCCGGTCACCCAGGTCAGTGCGCGGCGCCCTCGCCAGGCTGCCATCCAGAACTTGCCCCAAAGGTGGATGACCATGAGCGCCATGAAGAGCTCGACGCTCCAGAGGTGGAGGCTGTTGAAAAAGTGGCCCACCGGGTCGTAGTGCCACCAGTCGGGCCCGCCCAGGGCGAGGGCGAAGCCTGAAGCGATGGCGACACCGAGGGCGGCCAGGGTTGCCACCCCGAACACATAGACCCACGAAGATACATAGGCGGGTTGCTCGTCGGGCAGCAGCTTGCCGGGAGGTAGGAGGCGGAGGGCGACGTTACGCAGCTTCGCCGTCCACATCTCCCCGTCGGACTTGGCCGCAGCGTCGCCTTGGTTGTCGGTGCTGACCTCTTCGACCTGGCCCAGCGCGGTGCCGGAAGTCTCTTGGGCCTTGGGGAACCGCACCGTTAGCGCCAGCCCGAAGATCACCACCATCACGCCTATCAAGACCAGGTTGGCCTCGGAGACGGTGAAGATCGACCAGTGGAGGTAACGACCGGGCTGGTTGAGGTTGACGACGGAAGCAAGCAGTGGGCTCTGGTGGTCCATAACCTGGATAGTATGTTAGTTGCGGTGGCACGCCCAACAGGGTCTAAGGTCCCTGCTCAGGGTGGCCGTGTGGCCGGTGTTCGTTACTGGTACCGCCCGGTCC
Organism: Actinomycetes bacterium; assembly: GCA_021827285.1. Lineage (GTDB taxonomy): Bacteria > Actinomycetota > Acidimicrobiia > Acidimicrobiales > Palsa-688 > JAKAWM01. The sequence goes on from JAKAWM010000016.1 coordinate 8,265, forward strand.
CGGAGGTTTGAACAGCTGTCCTACGGTGAGCGACAGGATCGCTTGCTATCGTGGGCCGTGCCATGGGAGTGGTAAGCCGGCCGAAGCGGCTCGGCACCCGATGCACGGCGGTGCTGGTCGGGGTGCTGGGACTGGCGGCTGGCCTAGCTGGTTGTGGGAGCACGAACTTGCCGGCACCCTCGGCCGACTTTGGTTACGTGTTCGACCAGCCTCGCCCGGTGCCGGCCACGCCCCTGGTGGACCAGTACGGCCGGTCCACGACGCTTAGGTCTTTTCGGGGAAAGTTTGTGGTCCTGGCGCAGTTCCTGACTCTGTGCCAGGAAGAATGCCCGCTGACCACGGGTGTCTTCCAGGAGCTCCAGCGTTCGGTGCGGGCGGTGGGCCTCGGGCGGGAGGTGGCCTTTGTCGAAGTGACCGTGGATCCCGGCCGGGACACCCCAGCCCGCCTCCGGGCCTACCAGCGGCGCTTTGGGGCCGATTGGCATCTACTGACGGGGACGCTGGGCAACATCACCAAGTTCTGGGCCCATTTCGGTGTCTACTTCCAAAAGGTACCCGAGGGCAAGCCACCCGCTACCGACTGGTGGACAGGAACAAAGCTTACCTACGACATCGACCACACCAACGGCTTTGTACTGGTGGACCGCTCGGGCGACGAACGTTTCATAACCCAGGACATACCTGATCTGCACGGCCACCTGCCAGCGGGCCTCAGGTCCCTTCTCGACAGCAAGGGCCTTGGGTACCTGCGCCATGGCGTGCCCGGCCAGAGCTACACGATCCGCCAGGCCCTCGGCGCGCTGTCGTGGCTGATCGGCCGGCGGGTGCCCCTGGCCAGTGGCTAAGGCCGAGGGCAGCCAGGGCAGTCTGGGCCGGCGCAGTCCTACCCGGCGGGCACCGCACAGCGCCACGGGACCGGCCGGCCGGCGGGCAGGGCCCGGTCAACTGCTTGCGCTTACCAGGTTGGGCGGGGACAGCCCGCGCCGCGAGGAGACGGCTCCCTGCCAGGTCAGCCAATCGTGCGCGGGCATGGGGTAGGCGAAGAGGTAGCCCTGGCCGAGGTCGCAGCCAAGCTCCTTCAAAAGGCGCAACTGCTCGTCCGTCTCGATCCCCTCAGCCACTGTTTCGATCCGGAGCCTTTGGCACAGCTCTATTATGCTTCGGGCCAGGGCGATGTCATTGGTGGCGTTGTCACGTAGTTCGGCGATAAAACTGCGGTCGACCTTGACTTGGTCCACCGGGTACTGGCGAAGGTAGGAGAGCGAAGAATAGCCAGTTCCGAAATCGTCGATCGAGAGCCTGACGCCTATATCCTTCAGGCGGGTCAATCTGGCTCGGGCGAGCTCGGGATCCTCGATCAACAAGGACTCGGTGATCTCGATCGTCAACAACTCGGGCGGGACATGGTTCGCAGCTAATGCCGCGCCCACGATCTCTGGTAATGACTGGTCAACGACTTGCCGGGCGGAAACGTTCAGGTTTAGCCGCAACCCGGTGGCGTGCCGGTGCCATGAAGCCATGTCGGCCAAGGCGCGTTCGATTGCCTGTGCGCCGAGCTCAAGGATAAGATCGGTTTCTTCGGCCACCGGGATGAACACTGAGGGTGGGACTAGTCCCCGGACTGGGTGCGACCACCTCATCAGTGCTTCGACACCCTCCACGCCGAGGGATGCCAGTGAAAGGATGGGCTGGTAGGCCAGCCAAAGTTGCCCATTGGTGGCCAGGCGCTGGAGATCGGTGAACAGGTCCAACCTGTCAGCAACCTCCTCCTGCATATAGGGTTCGAACACGACGCAGCGGCCACGGCCAGATCTCTTGGCCCGGTACATCGCGATATCGGCGTCACCCAGCAGCGCGCTGGCGTCGCTATGCCGCTCAGCGGACGCGGCAATGCCCACGCTGGCGCCAATCAGCACCTCGCGCCCAGAGACGGCAAACGGGTTAGCCAGGGCCCGGACAATACGGTGAGCCACTCCACGTCCGCTCTCCAGGTCGGTATGGGCAAGGGCCACGGCAAACTCATCACCACCCAGCCTGGCCGCGGTGTCGGTTGGACGTATGCACGTCGTGATGCGACGGCTAACCTCGGCAAGCAGCTCGTCACCCACCTGGTGACCGAGGGTGTCGTTGACGGCTTTGAAGCGGTCGAGGTCAATGAAAAGCACCGTCAGGTCTGTGTTGCCCTCAACTGACGTGAGGCGTTCTTGCTCGAGCTTTTGCAGGAAGTGTGCCCGGTTGGGTAGGCCCGTGATGTGGTCGCGGGAAGCTTTACGTACTGCGTCAACGCTGCGAGCGTCGTTCAGGGCCAGGCTTACTTGCTGGGCGAAGGCGTTGAGAAGCTCCGCCTGGTCCCGGTACCCAGGAGCGTGGCCCTGGGGCCGGGCGATGAGGCACCCAGCCGCTTCACCGGAGACAACAACCTGCGCGGCCAATAAAGGCCGTGACCGAAGCGCGGAGGGTTCCCAATTGGCACCTTCGCCGGCCAGAGCGCCACGGGCAAGCGCAACTGCTTCGTCATCGAACCCCGGGTACCTGTCGAGTGAGTGCGGCCGCAGCAATTCGGGTGATGCCGGGTCTACCAGTAAAAGCGCCACGGGGCCTCTCCCGAGCAGTTCCCACGCCCCCTCGGTGATGGCGTCGAGCACCTCGTTGAGCGGTCGCCGGGCCGAGATCGCCTTTTGGATGTCGAGGAGGGTCTCGACCAGCCGGTGCCGGGTGCGTTCGGCCTGCAGGATGGACAAGTTATGAAGCACAAGGCCGAGGGTGAGCGCCATGCCCTGTAGCAGTTGGGACTCTTCGGCGCTGAACTCCCTCCCCAGCCGCCCCAACAGCATGTAGCCATCACAGCCCGTCCCCCTCGTGGCTGCCTTGTCGAGGTCGCCCCGGGCTACGAACACTCGACCGATGTCGGGGACTTCCACCGGTTCGTTGTCCCGCAACGGGCCAAGGAAACACTGGGGCACCTCCTGCCTGCCGAACCCCAGGCTGGCCCTGAGCTCATTGTCGAGCATGACGACACCCAGTTCGGCGTCGAAGGTCTCGATGGCGTGCTCCAAAGCGGCGTCTATGGCCGCGAACTGCTCTCGTGGCTCGCTGACCTGGACCAGGTACTCAGTCAGTTGGTGGACTGACCAGTGGTACGACGTGGGGCTGGCGGGGCCGTTCATCAGGCCAGGGCCAGGCTCGCTACCGTCAGATGGTGCGTACCCCGTGACCCCCTGGTCCGGGCGATCTCACCATAAGTGTAGAAGCCGGCGAAGGGGGCGCCCACAGCCGAGCGGATGGCCCCCTGCTCGGCGCTCACGTTCCCTCGGCCCAACCTCACGACGCGCGCACCGCAATCGAAGATCAAAAGCCCGACCGGCTCAGCGCCGCCCAGGCCATCAAGGGCCATTTGGCAGGACGAAACGGCGGCCTCTATGAGGGAACGTTCGTTTGTCCGCATAGTCCAAACGAGGGCCCCCTGAGGCACGTCGGCCAGGCACGAAACCGATCCTCGCTCCGGGTTGGCACTGTGGATGACGCGCAGGTCTTCGCCATCGCCCCGGGAGAGCCCAAGCGGATGGTTGAAGGCGACCTCCCTGAACTTGTACGCGTCTTCGGCTAGCGATTTGTCCGCGCCAATGCAGCGCAGGTACACGTCCAAGGCTGGCTGGTTGTCGATGAGGAACACCTCGCCCTCGTTGCTGCCGGTGACGACCATAGGCTGACCGTGCTTGTGCCAGCCGTGGCCCAGGCCCACACCCAGGGGCCCGCTCGAGCCGAGCCCGACTGCGACGACCGAGTCCGACAGCACGTCCACCGCCTGGCCGGTGCCGTAGAACTGCTGGGTCAGCGTGTAGGTGAGGTTGTCGGCCGCGCAGCCTCCCACAATCGGGACCGAGGCCCCGAGCACTGAGTAGGCACCCCGCACGAGCTTGTGGCGCTCCCGCAACAGCCCGTCGAGGATCATCAGCATCACCTTGTTAGGGGCGTTGACTTGGTCCATGACCGAGGCCGCTTCAATGCCTGCTTGGCGATGGTCGGCGCTGGCCCGGGGCACGAAGGTGGACCGGACGGCAAAACCGGGGCCACCGAGGGCAGCGACCACCACCGAGGGCTGGGGGCCCGCTGCCCAGTCGTGCTTATCGCTCACCAGCTCTCCCATGGAGGTGCTGCCTACCACAACAGCGTCGTCCGGCGTCACCGAGCAGACGCCTTCGAGCAGTTCGGCCGCGTCGTACAGGGTGGAGCAAAAGACAACCACCAAGTTGGCGCGACGACCGGCCTGGGCGGCGCGGGCGGCATCAGCACCAGCCTGGCCTGCCCGAGGACCAGTGCTGCTGCCAACGCCGAACCACCGGTCTCCAGTCGGTTCTGTTGACCCCCTCATAGAAGGTAATTCGGCTGGCCACAGCCGATCATTAGCCCTCGTTTGGGTCACGGCTTGGTAGGCTCGCCGCCACGCAAACGCCGCCGGTACACCTCCCAGGCCTGCTCCAGACCTTCGCGCCCACCCTTGACCACTATGGCTACCTGGCCGTGGCGGGGTTCATTTTCCTCGAGGACTTCGGCACGCCGTTCGTCCCCGGCGAGACCGTGCTCATCGCGGCCGCCGTGTATGCGGGCGCAGGCCGGCTCAATGTCGTCTTGGTGGGGCTGCTCGCCGTGACAGCGGCGGTCCTCGGCGACAACGTGGGCTTTGTGATCGGGCACTTCGCCGGCCGTGAAGCGGTCGCCCGGTGGGGACGCTACGTGCTGCTCACCGAGGAGCGGCTGGCCAAGGCGGAAGCCTTTTTTGCCCGCCACGGAGGCAAGATCGTGACCGTTGCCCGCTTCATCGACGGGCTCCGTCAGGCGAACGGCATAGTGGCCGGTATAACGGAGATGCCCTGGCCCAGCTTCCTGCTTTTCAACGCGTTGGGGGCGGTAGCCTGGGTAACCTGCTGGGTTAGCGTCGGCTACGCGGCTGGCGCCGATATAACCCCTATCTACCACTGGTTCTCTCGGGTCGCCGTCTATGTACTGGTCGCGGCCGCGGTTGTCGTGGCGGGGCTCGTGGCTCGGCGTGTGCTTCGTCGCCGCCGCACTAGCGTGGGCAGTGGTGGGTAAAGCAACCGAGCCACAGGTACACCTGGGAGTGCTGGCGTCAGGCAGCGGTACCATCTTGGAGGCCATCCTGGCCGCCGGCCTGCCTATTTGCGTGGTGCTCGCAGACCGCCCGTGCCGCGCCCTGCAGGTCGCTCGGGACGCGGGGGTACCCGCGGAGCTGGTCTTGCGCGAGAGTTACGGTCCCGGTTTTGACCGCGACGGCTATACAAGCCAGGTGGTCGGGGCACTGAAGCGCCACGCGGCGGACGTAGTGGCCATGGCTGGCTTTGGGACCATCCTCGGCCCGGCCCTGATCAAGGCCTTCCCGGGGCGGGTGCTCAATACCCACCCCGCGCTCCTGCCCAACTTCAAGGGTTGGCATGCCGTGCGCGATGCCCTGGCTGCTGGCGCAAAGGTGACCGGTACCACCGTGCATGTAGCCACCGAGCAAGTGGATGAAGGGCCCGTGCTGGCCCAGCACGAAGTCGAAGTCTTGCCCGGCGACACCGAAGCGACCCTCCACGAACGGATAAAGATGGTCGAACGGCGCTTGTACCCAGAGACCATCCGCCGCTTCATGGACGAAATAGTGCTGCCGTCGGCACAATCTCACTAGAACGAGGTGCAAATGAGGATCCTGTTGTCCCCGTACGACAAGACTGGCTTGGTGGATTTTGCCAAGGCCTTGGTGAACGCTGGTCACGAGCTCCTGGCCAGCGGAAAGACGGCTGCCTTGTTAGAGGAAAACGGCATTCCGCATTCGGCTGTCGAAGATGTGACCGGGTTCCCCGAGATACTGGGAGGTCGGGTGAAGACCCTTCACCCGAAGATCCATGGAGGCATTCTGGCCGATATCGCCAACCCGGAGCACCGGGCCGACTTG
>JAKAWM010000017.1 GCA_021827285.1 Actinomycetes bacterium
CGATCTGTAGACGAGTACCAGGACACCAACGCGGCTCAAAATGAGCTGGTGATAATGCTCGCCGGGGGGCACCGGCAAGTGACAGTAGTGGGCGACTCGGACCAGTCGATATACGGATGGCGTGGGGCTGACATCCGCAACATATTGGAGTTCGAGCGGGCGTTCCCCGAGGTGACCGTGGTGGTCCTAGAACAGAATTACCGTTCAACTCAGGTCATACTCGACGCCGCCAACGCGGTCATAGCCAACAACGTGATGCGGAAGCCAAAGGACTTATGGACCTCACGGGTGGGGGGCGACAAGGTCGTCCATTATGAGGCCGAGGACGAGCACGACGAGGGTGAGTTCGTGGCCCACGAGATCACCCGGCTGCGGCGTTCTCAGGGCTACCGGTGGGGGGATGTCGCCGTTTTTTACCGCACCAACGCCCAAAGTCGTGCCATCGAGGAGGAACTGGTCAGCCAAAACGTTCCCTACCGCGTCATCGGAGGGGCGCGGTTCTACGAACGTCGCGAGATCAAGGACATGCTGGCCTACCTCCACGCCATCGCCAACCCAGATGACGAAGTCTCGGTGAAGCGGGTTCTCAACGTCCCCCGGCGGGGGGTGGGCGAGACGACCCTGAGGCGCTTGGATGCGTGGGCAGCCGAAAGGGCAGCCCCGTTCAGGGAAGCGCTGGCTCACGCCTCCGAAGCGGGCGTGAGCGGTAAGGCCCTGAGCGGCATCGCCAGCTTTTTGACCCTGCTGGTCGAGCTGGGTGAACTTCTGGCACCGGCGCGTGAGGGCGGCCCCGTGGGCCCGGCCGAGCTGCTCCAGGCTGTCCTTGACCGTACCCGCTACCTGGACGAGCTTCGAGCTGAAGGAGGCAGCACCGTCGAGGTGGAGGGCCGGGTTGAAAACGTCGAGGAGCTACTAGGGGCGGCTCAAGAAGCCGAGTCGCTGGACGACTTCTTGGCCCAGGTGAGCTTGGTGGCTGACGCGGACGAGGTCGATCCCGATGACTCGAGCGTCACTCTGATGACGTTGCATACGGCCAAGGGGCTGGAGTACCCCGTGGTTTTCATGGCTGGCATGGAGGAAGGCGTTTTCCCCCATATGCGCTCACTGGGGGAGCCTCGTGAACTGGAAGAGGAGCGGCGGCTGTGTTATGTGGGCGTCACCCGGGCCCGAGAGATGCTCTATCTCACGCACGCCTGGAGCCGGAGCCTCTGGGGGCAGCCGCAGTACAACCCGCCGAGCCGGTTTCTTGATGAGATCCCCGGCGCCCTGGTGCGTAATGCAGGCGCCACCGCTCGGTTACCTCGAAGCCGCTGGTCGTACCGGGCCCGGCGCTCAGACGGTGAGGACGTCCCTGAGATGGACGAGCCCGCGCCGGGCGCTTCCGGTTCTGGGGCGGTACCGGCCGATCGCAGGGCGCGAGCGCGCCAGCGGATGGTCGAGTCGGCCATCCGGCGCGGCCAGCCTGGCCAGCCGGTTCATGGCACGGGGGCCGAAGCCCTGGGGCTCCGGGCGGGCGACCAGGTGGTCCACGCCAAATATGGCGAGGGAGTGGTGCTGGAGGCGAGCGGGCAGGGCGCGGACGCAGAGGCGACCATACGGTTCCCAGGGGTGGGCGAGAAGCGATTTAGCCTGCATCTCGCGCCGCTCAAGCGTGCTTGAGCACCGCCGCCCACCCTTTGCTGGCCTCCCGCCCTAGGCCGGGCGGAAAAGGTACTTGCAGAACCAGCTGGTAGCCAGCTCGGCGACCTGGTCAAGGGCACCCGGTTCCTCGAACAGGTGGGTAGCTCCAGGGACAACCACCAGCTCGTGCGGGCAGGTGATTTTCCCGGCCGCCTGGCGGTTGAGCTCCACGACGATGTCGTCGCGACCCCCGACGATCAGCAGGGTAGGAGATGTCAACGCACCCAGGGCGTCCTGAGCGAGGTCCGGGCGCCCGCCCCGGGAGACGATGGCGCCGACCCGGTGACCTTGCCGTCCTGCTGCCAGTATGGCGGCGGCCGCCCCGGTGCTGGCTCCGAAGTACCCCAAAGCCATGCGGCCCGAAGTCCGGCTCTCCAGCCAGCCCACCGCGCCGACCAGCCTTTCCGCCAAGAGGTGGACATCGAAGCGGAGCCGGCCGGAACGCTGGTCCGCCGCCTCCTCATCGCTCGTCAAGAGGTCAAGCAGCAAAGTAGCGAGACCCTGGCGCTGCAGGTGCTCAGCCACGGCCCGGTTACGGGGAGAGAAGCGGCTGCTCCCTGTACCGTGGGCGAACACGACCACTGCCCGGCTGTCCCCGCTGCTGGTGAAGTCGCCGTGCAGCCAGCCGTTCCTATGGGGGATCCTGACCGGCTGCGTTGGCACGGTAACCAGCTTGGCATCGCTGCCATGGTTCCCTGGCCGCTGGCAAAGGGCCAGGTGGCTTGGGACGGCCGCCCTGGGCGCCCCCCGTGATCCCCGGCCTGGTTGCCGGCGCATGACGTCGTGAGACGGCCACCGCCCAGCACGGCGACCTGCGACATGGCGCGACGGGCGGCCAGACCCCGTAGGATGCCAGGGCAATGGGCAACCGGCGCGTGGTCGTGACTGGCCTAGGGGCGATTAGCCCACTTGGTCTTGATGTCGAGCAAACCTGGCAGGGGCTGCTTGCCGGCCGCAGCGGGGTGGGCAAGATAACTGGCTTCGACGCCAGTGCCTTGCCGGTCCGTATTGCCGCCGAGGTCAAGGGGTTTGACCCAAACGAAACCTTCGGGCGACGCCGAGCTCGTCACCTCGACCGGGTCGTCCAGCTGGCTTTGGTGGCTACCAAGGAGGCAATCGAGGCCTCAAAGCTTGACGTGGCCTCAATACCGGAACGAGCCGGCGTTGTCTACGCCTCTGGCATTGGGGGGATCCAGACGCTGGAGGAGGGCGTGCGCACGCTCATAACCAGAGGTGCTGAGTGGGTCAACCCCTATGTCGTGCCCATGATGATCCCCAACATGGCCGCCGGCGAAATAGCCATGGAGTGGCAACTTCTTGGGTACAACTCCTGCACCGTGACGGCGTGCTCGGCCTCCGCCCACGCCATCGGCACCGCCTTCGATGCCATCCGCATGGGAAGGGCTGACGTCATAGTGTGCGGGGGGAGCGAGGCGGCCGTTACACCAGTCGGGATTGCCGGGTTTGCGGCCATGAAGGCGCTCTCGACCCGTAATGACGAGCCCGAACGGGCGTCTCGGCCCTTCGATGCTGAACGGGACGGTTTTGTGCTGGGCGAAGGCGCGGCAACCCTCGTGCTCGAGGAGCGCGAGTTCGCCCTGCGCCGGGGGGCCCCCGTCTTGGCCGAACTGCTCGGTTACGGGGCAACCTCGGACGCGTACCACGTGGCGCAACCGCACCCAGACGGCGACGGTATCGTCCGCGCCATGGCGGCGGCGCTTGCCGATGCTGGCCTGTCGCCCGGGGACATAGGCTACGTGAACGCCCACGGCACTTCGACCGCCCCCAACGACCGGGTCGAAACCGTGGCCCTGAAGCGCGTCTTCGGCGACCGGGTGCCCCTGGTTTCTTCCACCAAGTCGATGACAGGCCACACCCTGGGAGCTGCTGGTGCCCTCGAGTCGCTGATCTGCGTCCTGGCCATACAAAACTCGGTGGTCCCGCCCACCGTCAACCTCGAGAACAAGGATCCCGAGTGCGACTTGGACTACGTGGCCAACAGCCCCCGAGCGGCTAAGGTCCGTTTCGCCATGAACAACAGCCTGGGTTTCGGGGGCCACAACACGGCGCTCATCTTCGGGGCGGCCGATGGGGCGTCCGCGGCAGCCGGGTAACGCCGGGTATTCGACCTACGGACAGGGACGTTCAATCCCCACCGTAGAACACCCGTTCCACCACCCTCCTCGCCCGTCGGGTCAGCCGCCGGTACTCGTCGCGCAACCCGGGGGCCGTGGTCCCCAGGCTCCTGGCCAGCACGCTCAGCTGGTGGCCCGCTCCGGGGAGGGAGTCCCCGGTCCGGCCCCGCACGAGGCAAAGCCGGTTGCGGGTGAGCTCGCAGAAGCGGTACGACTCGGCCAGTACAGAGGCGTCGGGCTTCGAGAGGGCACCGGCGGCGGTCAGCGCGGCCAGGGCGTCGAGCGTGCCCTCGGCCCTCAAGCCGTGGCGGAGCTGGAGCAGTTGGGCCGTCCATTCGACATCGGAAAGCGTGCCCGGGCCCAGCTTGAGATGAAAGGCAGGATCCTCCCCGGTGGGCACTCGTTCCCGCTCCACCCGGGCCTTGATACGTCTGATCTCCTGCACTTCGTCACCTGATAAGGGCTCATCCCAGAGGAAGTGCCGGGCCAGCTCGCCGAAGCGCTGACCCACGACGGGATCCCCAGCGACAAACCGGCCACGGAGCAGCGCTTGACGTTCCCAGACTTCAGCCCGGTGCTGGTAGTAGCCCTCAAATGCCCTGAGGCTGCGAGCTAGGGCACCCTTGCGGCCTTCGGGGCGCAGCCGCAGGTCGAGTTGGTAGAGGCGCTGCACCGGGGTCACCCCGTTTATGAGCTTCAGCAAGTCTTCTGCCACCACCTCAGCGCGCTCGGCCTGAACCTGCTCGTCGTCAAAGACGAAGATGACGTCGAGGTCGCTGGCATAGGACAGTTCAGCCCCACCGAACCGGCCCATGGCCACCAGCGCGAGGCCCGGCACGCCGGGGTGCTCGTCCTCCAGGACCGCTTGCCCTTCGTCAACCAGGGCCCGCACAGCCGCCGGACTGGGGCCAGCCGCGGCCAGGTCCCCTCCAGCGACCGCCAGCGCCAAGGCGAGCACCGCCTCCGCCAAGCGGGTAAGGCTCTGCTCGGTCTCCGCCACATCGGCCAACCCGAGGACGTCTCTGGCTTGGGCCCGCAGCAGCACGCCCTGCTGGAAATGCGACAGACCCCGCCACAGAGAGGGGCGGGCACGCCAGGCCAGGCCCTGGAGTGCCCGCTGCTCGAGCTCACGGCGCGACGGGACTGGCGGCGGCCCGTTACCGAGCAGCGCGAGCTGGTCGGGGTGGTGCTCGAAGCCGCTGGTGAAGCCGGGGCTCGTCCCCAAAAGTAGGCACAACTGTTTTGCCGCTCGGGGCGATTCTCGGAAGAGCGCGGTCAGCCGCTCCTTGCGGTGGGGGCCAGTGGCCAGCCGGCGCAACCCGAGGAGCCCGAGGTCGGGATCAGGGACCTCAGAGAGCCAGTCCATGACGAGGGGGATCATGGCTCGCATAAGCCGTGAGGTACGCGAGAAGCCCTGTGTCAGCTCGACCACGGCGTCACGAGTGCGCCGAGCGTCGGAAAAGCCAAACGCGCTCAGCCGCTCACTGACGGCCTTGGCGGCGAGGATGGTGGTCGGGACGGGACCGGCCTCTGCGGTGGGGCCCCGGACAGCCGCCGTCGCGAATGGCCCCGCCTCAGCGGCGAGGGTGTCGTCCGCAGGCCAGGCCTGCTGCCGGCTGGCTGTGAACGCTTCGAGTAGTGGCCGGAAGAACAAGCGCTCGTGGATCCCCCGGGCCAGGCCCTGCCAGCGGGCCAGTTCGGCTTCGAACTTGGCCAGGGCGGTGGCTCCCGGCTCGTCGCGGTAACCCAGAGCTCGCGCCAGGTGGTTGCATGCCGCGGGGGACTTGGGTAGTGCGTGCACCTGGCGGTCTTCGAACAGCTGCAGGCGGTGCTCAACGGCCCGTAAGAACCGGTAGGCCCCCGCCAGCCCGAGAGCATCGCTGCCAGCCACGTAACCCCCGGCCGCCAGGGCCTCCAGCGCGGGCAAGGTCGCCCTGACCCGGAGGGCGTCGTCGTCGCGCCCGTGCACCAACTGGAGGAGCTGTACGGCGAACTCGATGTCACGGATCCCTCCCGGTCCCAGCTTGATCTCCCTTTGGCTGAGCCCCCGCTTAGCCAGCACGTCCTCCGAGCGAGCCTTCATCGCCCTGAGCGAGCGAAGGTCGTCTGCGCCCAGCGGCCGTCCCCATACCCGTTCGGCGGCGGCCGCCTCGAAGGCTTGGCCGAGCTCGGCGCGGCCCGCAGCCGCCCGAGCCTTGAGCAAGGCCTGGAATTCCCATGCCTGAGCCCAGCGGTCCCAGTACGCCCGGTACGAAGCCAGGGTGCGGACCAGGGGCCCCGAGCGGCCCTCGGGCCGAAGGGCCACGTCGACCCGCCAGGCCGAACGGGCCAAGTCGAGCAAGGGGCGGGCGTCCACCGGATCTTCCGCCACCAGCACCACATCCACGTCGCTGCCATAGTTCAGCTCGCGCGCCCCCAGCTTGCCCATGGCCACGACAGATAGCGCTCCGTCAAGACCGCTATCGGAGGCCGCCGCGGCGAGCACTCGGTCGGCCAGGTCCGCCAACGCCGACCCGACCGCCTCCAGTGCCATGTCCCTGCCCAGGTCGCAGGCGGCGATGCGCAACAGCTCCAACTGCTTCCAGCGCGATAGGGGCCGCAGCTCGGCCAGGGGTTGGTCGAGTGAGGACAGGACATCGAGGGCCAGGAGGTCCGTGGTGCAGACACGGGTTAGGAAGGGGCTGGCGGCCATGACCGCAACGACCACCGAACGCAGCCGGGCCGACGCCCTCAAGCGATCGAGGGCATCGGGGACGGCGTTCGCCAGGCGAGCCAGGCCCAGCTCGGCTCGTTCGGGATCGGCGCAAGCGGCCAGCTCTGGCACTATTTCCTTAAGCGTCGCCGGCACCGGCGTACTCTCCTTAGGTAGTGACCTGGTTGCGTGTAGCCCTGTGCCAGATGAACCCAGTAGTGGGTGACCTGGCGGGCAACGTCGAGCGGATAACCAGCTACATATCCCGGGCCGAAGAGGCGGGCGCCGACCTTGCCGTTCTTCCGGAACTGGCCATCTGTGGTTACCCTCCTGAAGATCTTCTCCTGAAACCCGGTTTTGTGGCTGACAACTACGCCGGGCTGGACAAGGTGGCCCGGCACACCGAGCATTGTGCCGCCATCGTGGGCTTCGTTGACGAGCGCACCGACCTGTTCAATGCGGCCGCCGTTTGCGCGGGCGGCGCGGTCAAGGGCGTCTACCACAAGGTCCATTTGCCCAACTATTCGGTCTTCGATGAGCAACGGTACTTCGCCCCTGGTGGGGGCACCGGCAACTTGTACCTGGTGGGCGGTGTGCGAGTCGGGGTCTCCATTTGTGAAGACGCTTGGGACCCCCAAGGGCCGATCAACCAGCAGGCGGCCGGTGGGGCGGAGCTGGTTGTCAACATCAACGCGTCGCCGTACTACGCCCGACGCTGGCCGGAACGTGCCCGGATGCTGGCCACCCGGGCCGCCGACGCCTCGTGTGCCCTTGTGTACCTCAACATGGTGGGAGGTCAGGACGAGCTGGTGTTCGACGGCGCGTCGATGGTCTTCGACGCCGAAGGCAACATGCTGGCCTCGCTCCGGCAGTTCGAAGAGCAGCTCGCTGTCTTTGACTTGGAGGTGCGCCCCCGTTACCGCAAGCGGCTCTTGGATCCCCGGGGCCGCCACCGCGCCCCAGATCTCCCGGAAATTACGATCAGCGAGGGCTCCGGCCAGCGGGAGCCTCGGGCGCGCCTTTTGCCCCCCAAGTCGGAGCCGCTCGGCGCGGAAGAGGAGATATACCGGGCCCTCGTGCTGGGCACGGCGGATTACGTGGGCAAGAACGGGTTCAGGGAGGTCGTGGTCGGCCTTTCCGGCGGCATCGACTCGTCGCTGGTGGCGACCATCGCGGCCGATGCTCTCGGTCCAGACGCCGTCCACGGTATCTCCATGCCGTCGCGTTACACGAGCGATGCTTCCAACGACGATGCCGCCGAGCTGGCCAGGCGCCTGGGCATCAACTACCGCAGCATCGCCATCGAGCCCGCGTATTCCGCCATGCTGTCGATGCTTTCTTTCGAGGGGAAAGAGATAGATCTGGCGGCAGAGAACGTGCAGAGCCGGCTACGCGGGGTTGTGCTGATGGCGCTGTCCAACCGCTTCAGGTGGTTGGTGCTCACAACCGGTAACAAGAGCGAGTTGGCGGTCGGTTACTCGACACTGTACGGCGACACCGCGGGTGGCTTCGCGGCGATAAAGGACGTGCCCAAGACCCTGGTATACCGGCTGTGCCGCTGGCGCAATACCCAGGGCGAAGTCATCCCCGCACCGGTCCTGCTCAAGGCTCCCACCGCCGAGCTGCGGCCCGGCCAGCTTGACTCCGATAGCCTGCCCCCCTACGAAGTGCTCGACCCCGTCTTGGAGGCGTACGTAGAGGGCGACCTGACGGCGGGCGAACTGGTCGAAGCCGGGTTCGCCCCCGACCTGGTGGAACGGGTGGTTCGCCTGGTAGACCTGGCCGAGTACAAACGCCGCCAAAGCCCTCTTGGGGTAAGGGTCACCCCCAAGGCTTTTGGTCGGGACCGCAGGATGCCGATCACCAACCACTACCGATGAGGGCCCTCACTCTTCAGCAGTCGGTTGACCGCTGCCGTGGGTGGGCACGCGCCGAGGGGTCTCTCTACGAAGCGGTGGGCTCATGGGTGGCGAGCACCCCCGAGCCCGGGCCCAAGATTTACTTCGATGCCTGCAGCCAGCACCACGCCTGGCGAGCCACACTTTGGCAGCAGCGTCTCCCCGAGGAAGGAGCCAGGGACGGAGCAGGCCTGTCCCCTGCCGCCACCGCCGCACTATCGGCAGTTGCCGGGGCTGGCGCAGCGGCGAAGCTGGCCGTTTATTGCCGGGTGGTCCTGGCCCGGGCCGCCATTGCTTATGGTGCTTGGCGCCGGCAGTGCTCGGCTGCCTCCGACCGCCCCGTAGCCCGCGCCTTGGACATCGCCAAGGCCGACGTAATGACCGATTGGATCGAGGGGGAAGAGCTCCTGCAAGGCCTGTTCTCGACTGAACAGGACGCCCTGGACGCGGCGCGTGCTGCCGGTGAGGCGGAAGCCTTGTTGGTGGGCCACGGCCTGGTGCTCAATGCCGAATGAACCCATAGCCCCGGGCAGAGGCCGCTCCAAGGCGGAGCCGTCAGTGCCGGAGCAGGGTGCCTCTCAGCTTCCCGTTCCTGGCCACGGCGGGCTGGAAGCCAGGCTCCAGGAGGCAGACGGGCGCTATTTCTGGCTCTTTGAGGACAGCCCGCTCGCCAAGTACATCTGCGATGCCGACGGCAAGCTGAAAGAGGTGAACCCCGCCCTCTGCCGGTTGCTTGGCCGGGCCCCCGAGGACCTGATCGGGCAGACCATGGCAGGTTTTTCCACCGACCCGCCGCTGGCCCTGACGGAGCTGGAGGACTTCCTAGAAGGCCGCGCCAGGACTTTTTCCTCCCTGCGGCATTACCGTGCTCCCGGTGGCTGGGCCCTCCCGGTGCGGGTCACCCTGGGAGCGGTCAGGGACGGCTCCGGCCGGGCGCGCACGATCCTGGGGGAAGTCGAGGATCTGACGGCTGAACACCTGGCAGGCGAGGAGATGGACCGCCAACGCCGGCGCTTGGAAATGGCCATCGAAGCCTCCAACATCGCCATCTGGGAGCTCGACATGGCTTCGGGCCTGGTCATGGTCGAGGAGAGGGCGAGAGCAGCGTCGGGCGGGCGCCCACGCCAGGGTGGGGACTTCGGGCCTGGCAGCATGACCTATGCCACCTTTGCTCGTAAGTTCCACGCCGAAGACCGAGGTTACCTCCCATCCCTCAAGGAGCTCCGTGCTCAGCCCCGTCTCGAGCTCGACGCCGACCTGCGGCTTGGGGGCACTCCTGGCCCACTGCGCTGGGTGCACTTGAAGGGTAGAGCCTTCCCGTCCGAAGGCGGCGGTGTTGCTCGGGTGGTCGGCACCATAGTTGACATCACCGAGCCCCGAGCCGCCCGCCTGCGCGCCGAACGGGTCCTCTCCCAGACGTTGGAGGCTTCCCTGGACGCTTTCATCGGGGTGGACGAGTCGGGCCTGGTAACCGATTGGAACCCTGCGGCGGAAGCCATGTTCGGCTGGTTCCGGAACGAAGTTCTAGGCCATGAGCTGGGTGGGCTCATTTGCAGCCCCGAAGGTGCAAATGCGCTGGCCCGTTTGCTCGCCGACCTTGAAGACCCTGGAAGGGTTGGTCCGGAAGGGCCCGGGCTGAGATCGGAGCTCGGGGTCAAGAGCCGCGATGGTCGTTTTTTCCCTGTGGAAGTCTCCATGGTCCGCATCGAAGACGCCGGGGCGCCGCTCTTCCGGCTGTTCGTGCGCGACCTTTCGGAGCGCAAGGCCTACGAGGACCAGCTTGTCCGCGACGCCCTGTTTGATCCCCTGACCGGGCTTCCCAACCGGGTATTGCTGGTGGACCGGCTGGGTGGGGCCATCGGCAGGCTGTCCCGGTTGGCCGGCTTGGTGGCCGTGCTCTTCATCGACGTAGACCGGTTCAAGATCGTCAACGACAGCCTCGGCCGGCGAGCCGGTGACGACTTCTTGGTCCAGCTCGGCCACCGCCTGCGGGCGGTGCTGCGCCCTGCTGACACGGTAGCCCGGTTGGGAGGCGACGAGTTTGTGGTGCTCTGCGAGTCGCTGGACGGCGAACGGGAGGCCATGGCCCTGGCCGAGCGTGTTCACGGCGTCCTGGCCGGGCCGTTCACCTTGAGCGGCCACCACGGCCAAGAGATCTACGCCTCCGCCTCGGTGGGCGTCGCCCTGGCCGATGGGGCCGCGACCAGCTCTGAAGCGCTGGTACGAGAGGCCGAGATAGCCATGCGCCGCGCCAAGGAGCAGGGCGGTGGGCGCGCCGAGGTCTTCGACGCCGAGTCGCAGCGGCGTTCGATCGCCCACCTGGAGACAGAGGCCCAGCTCCGGCGGGCCTTGGAACGTTCGGAGCTGTGCGTCTACTACCAGCCCATGGTGGACCTGGCTGGCGAGCTCCGGGAGGTAGAGGCCCTGGTGCGCTGGGCCCATCCTTCGGGGAGGGTGGCGCTGCCGACCGAGTTCGTACCCCTGGCGGAAGAAACCGGGCTCATTGTGGCGGTGGGCGAGTTGGTGTTGCGCATGGCGTGCGAGCAGGCCGAGCAGTGGAGGCGAGGCGATCCTCGCCTGGCCAAGTTGGGCGTCTCCGTCAACGTCTCCAGCGCTCAGCTGCGGCGTGCCGACGCCGTGGAGCGCATGGTCTCGATCATCGAGGCGACCGGGCTCCCACCCTCGGCCCTTACCCTCGAGATCACCGAGAGCGTCCTGATGGACGAAAAGGCAGGGGCGGGCAGCAAGCTCGCCGCCCTGCGCTCGCTCGGGGTACGCCTGGCCATCGACGACTTCGGCACTGGCTATTCGTCGCTCGTGTACCTCCGGCGCTACCCGCTCGATATCTTGAAGATCGACCGCAGTTTCGTGGCCGGCCTGGTAGACAACCCCGAGGACGCCGCCATCGTCGACGCGGTGGTGCGCCTCGGGCACTCCCTGGGCCTGTTGACTGTGGCCGAGGGGGTCGAGACGGCCGAGCAGCTGGCCCTGCTCCACAACCTCCGCTGCGACATGGGCCAGGGCTACCTGTGGGGGAGGCCCGAACCGCCTGAGCACCTGCTCGACCATGTGCTGGGTGTGCCTCAATGATCTCAGGGTGCGCTATGGCCCTGCCACCGGCTACGGTGGCGGGCATGTTGAAGAAGCTCCTTCTGCTCGCCCTCATCGTCGGCGTAGGTGTTTTGGCTGCTAAGAAGCTGAGGGCGGCTTAGCTAACTGCGCGCTGTCAGGGAGGGGCCTCCAAGCCGCGGTTGCTAGCTTGCCCGGCCGCTCCCGGCAGTTCGCCGCCACCGGTCCCGGCTACGGATGGCAAAGACCGCTCCCAGCCCAAGGGCGACAGCCACCGCGGCTATTGCCACGGCCGCCACGCCAGCCCGCCAGGGGTGCCCCCCCTCTGGGGTCACCACCATCGGCTCGGAAAACCGCAGTACCGGCCAACCCCGCATATGTGCGATGCGCCGAAGTGCCCGCTCGGGATTGACCGCCACCGGGTGGCCCACGGCCTCCAACATCGGGACGTCGGTGGCCGAGTCGCTGTAAGCCCAGGAGGCGGCTAGGTCCAAGCCGTCGCGCGCGGCAACAGCCCGCATCGTCTCTGCCTTCTGGGGGCCGAAGGTATAGCTCTCCATCTGGCCGGTGTACTTGCCTGCGCTTACCGCCGGGCGGCTGGCGATCGCCTCTTCGACGCCCAAGTGCCTGGCCAGCGGTTCTACGATCTCGGCCGGGGCGGCCGATACGATATATACGCGCCGGCCCGCAGCCCGGTGCTCTTTTATCAAATCGACCGCTTCTCTGTAGGTGATGGGACCGATCACCTGGCTGACAGCATCGGTTACGATGCGGCGGACCCGCTCTTGTTCCCAGCCGGCGATCACCCGCATAACCCGGTGCCGCAGACGTTCCAAAGTGGCCGCGTCCGCCCCAAAACGCAAGAACAGCAGCTGTGCCCATAGGCCGCTGGCCATATTGCGCCGGCTGAGGAGGCCCTCTCGGTAGAACTGGCGTGAGAACGCCATCAGCGAGGCTTTGGCTATCACCGTCTTGTCCAAGTCGAAGAAGGCGGCTGCCTGCTTGGGGATGGTTGGCTGTTGGGTGGTCACGGGCTGGTCAGGCACTAACCAGCAGTGTAAGTGGTCCCCGGGGAGTAGCATCCCGGCGTGGACCAGAGCCCCCTAGCCAGCTCCGTTCCACGGTTCCGACGTGGCGAGCGCGATCCTGGGCTGGCCGACCTGGAGCAAATCGACGGCCAGATGGTCCAGCTCTTAGCGCTGGTAGTCGAGGCGTTGGCGGCCGCGACGGACGCTCTTCTCTCCGGTGATGCCAACGTCGCAGAAGTGCTGTCTGGGCGGGACGAGCTGGTGGGCCATGTCTACGGCGACGTTGAGCGCCTGGTCAACCGCTCAGTGGCCTTAGGGGCTCCCAGTCCTCGGGACCTGCGATTTCTTCTCGCCGCCTTGAGGGTCGTCCCCGAGCTTTCCCGCAGCCACGAGCTGGCCGAGCACATCGCCCGGCGGGCGGCCTATGGTCTCGGCAAGGAGCTGACCCCGAGGGCGCGGGGCCTCATCGACCGATTGGGCAAGCTGGGCGTGGCCATGTGGCGCCGGGCTGCCGACTGCTGGTACGAGCGGGACAGCCACGCCTTCAAGGAGCTCACCGAGCGGGACGACGAGATGGACGAGCTGCACTCCGTCCTCATAAGCGAGGTGGCCGGGTCGGGCCTGCCCGCCTCGGTGGTCATGGAGATGGCCCTGGTCGCTCGCTTCTACGAACGCCTTGGCGACCACGCGGTCAACGTGGCCCGTCTGGTGGCCAGCTTGCCCGAGGACGCCCAGGCAGAATAGCGAAATTCCGGCCAAGGCCTGCTACGGTGGGCAGGTCACCGTCTCAGGCTCGAGGAAGGATGACCCGATGGAGCTCGGTCTCGACGTAGACGACAGTCGTTCGCCCTACACGGTATTGGCCGTGAAGGGCGAAGTGGACGTTTACACCGCCCCGCGGCTGCGGGAGAAGCTCGTTGAGCTGGTTAGCCAGGGTAAACACCAGATCGTGGTCGACCTCGAAGGAGTCGACTTTCTCGACTCGACAGGCCTGGGGGTACTGGTTGGCGGGCTGAAGCGGCTGCGCAGCCATGACGGCGACCTGACCCTGGTCTGCACTCACCAAAGGATTATGAAGGTGTTCGAGATAACTGGGCTGACCAAGGTGTTCTCCATTTACGGCTCAGTTGACGACGCCGTCACCCAATAGGCGCCGGGTGGCGGTGCACCGATGGACCGGGCCCTGGTGCTGCAGCTGGATGTACCTTCTAGCCCCGAGTTCATCGCGACTGTACGCCTGGTAGTCGCTTCTGTGGCCTCTGACCGCCGTGCACTGGCGGACGAGCGCATAGACGACCTCAAGCTGGCCGTCTCAGAGGCCTGTACGAACGCCATCGAGGCCAACCGGTCCGTCAACCCCCAAGCTCCTGTGCACGTCGAGTTGTGGGAGGCGCCTGATCGCCTCGAAGTCATCGTGGAGGACTGCGGGCCGGGTTTCGACCTGTCCCTGGTGGAGTACCCGCCTGCGGTCACCGACCCCGAGCGCCTTCACTTCGAGCGCGGCCTGGGGATACCGCTTATCAGGATGTTGGTGGACTCGGCCGACTTCACGGGCACCGACCGGGGGACCTCAGTGCGCATGACCATGTTCGGTGGCCCGGTCGACGGGGACGATAGATCGGA
>JAKAWM010000018.1 GCA_021827285.1 Actinomycetes bacterium
TTCACCGTCGCGACAGCGGCTCACGCCAACGCTTTGTGGTGCGCCGATAACGGTGTTCATGCCGTCATCGGCACGACGGGTATGCCGGCTGGTGCCGTCCAAGAGATCGAGCAACGGTTTGCGGCCGGCAGGGCGAACTGCATCATCGCCCCCAATTTCGCCATCGGTGCCGTTCTCATGATGCGCTTTGCCGAGCTGGCCGCGCCATGGTTCGACAGCGTCGAGGTGATCGAGTTGCACCACGACGCCAAGCTGGACGCTCCCTCGGGCACGGCCTTGCTCACCGCCCGGCGTATCGGCTTGGCCCGTTCGGCCTCTGGCCGCGCCAGCGCCATCTCGGGGCAAGCCATTAGCCCGGATGAGGGAGGCCACGCATCACCACGGGGAGCAGAGGTGGTCCCCGGCGTGCGTGTCCATTCTGTACGCCTCCGGGGCCTGGTCGCCCACCAAGAAGTCCTCTTCGGCACGGCCGGCCAGACGCTCACCCTTCGGCACGACTCCCTAGAGCGCACCTCGTTTATGCCCGGGGTGCTGCTGGCCGTCAAAGAAGTGCCTAACCGGCCCGGGTTCACCATTGGCCTGGACGCCCTCTTGGGCCTGTGAGCACTGAGCGCCGGCGGGTTTGCCTTAAGCCAGCCGGCCTGTAGCGCTCCGTGGCGTAGGCTTAGGCCATGGCCCACGAGGGACACAGCTGATGGGCGCGCCGGGCCGCTTCGGTGCGGTGCTATGCGCCATGACCACCCCGTTCGACAGCGACGGGAGCCTGGACACAGAGGGGGCCGCCCAGCTGGCCCGCTGGCTGGTGGACAACGGCAACGACGGTCTTGTGCTGGCCGGGACGACGGGTGAGGCCCCTACTCTTACCGACGAGGAAAAGGTCGAGTTATGGCGAGCCGTGCGGGAGGCGGTCGGCGTGCCCGTGATTGCCGGGACCGGGACGGCCAGCACGCCCCACTCGGTCGAGCTGACCAAGGCGGCCGCTCGGGCCGGCGTCGATGCCGTGCTGGTCGTCACGCCCTACTACAACCGGCCCTCCCAAACCGGCATCGAGGCACATTTCCGGGCCATTGCCGAAGCCAGTCCTCTGCCCGTCATTGCCTACGACATCCCCAAGCGCACCGGGCGGGAGCTCAAGGCGTCCACCCTTCTCAAGCTGGCCGAGGAGGGGACCATAGCTGCCGTCAAGGACGCCACCGGTCTGCCTGGCGCCACGGCCGCCCTCATAGCTCGGGCGCCCGCCGGGTTCGAGGTTTACTGCGGTGACGACTCCCTCACCTTGCCTCTTCTGGCCGTAGGCGCCGTAGGGGTGATCAGCGTGGCGTCCCACTGGGCCGGCCCCGAGATGTGTGAGATGATCGCCGCCTTCACCAAAGGCGATACTGAGGCGGCCCAGGCGGTCAATGCCCGACTGGTGGAGTCATGGGAGTACCAGACCAGCGATGACGCGCCCAACCCGGTGCCTACCAAGGCCATGTTGAGGGCCCTGGGCTTGCCCGCCGGTGAGTGCCGCCTGCCCATGGGCCCCACGCCTCCGGGGCTGGAGGAGCGAGCCAGGTTGGTCTGGGCCAACTTGCGAGGCGCGGGTTCTCCTAGCCATTGAGTGGTCCTGATCACCTAAGTGGTCCCTCCGCGGGCCCCGGGGAAGGCCCGCCGGTTCGGATCGCTTTCCTGGGCGGTCTGGGTGAGATCGGGCGCAATTGTGCCTGGGTCGAAACCGAGGGAAAGGCGGTCCTCATCGACTGCGGGCTCATGTTCCCCGGTCCGGAAATGCTCGGCGTCGACCTTGTCCTGCCCGACTTCACCTACATAACCGAAAATGCCGATCGCCTGGTGGGCTGCGTGCTGACCCATGGCCACGAGGATCACTGCGGGGCGCTGGCGTACCTGCTCCGAGAGCTGAGCTTCCCGGTGTACGGCTCGCAGCTCTCGCTGGAGATCGCCAGGAACCGTATCGAGGAGGCCGGCTGCCTGGACCGAACCGAGCTGATCGGGGTTGAAGACGGCGAACGGCGCCAAATTGGGCCGTTTGACATCGAGTTCATACCGGTTACCCACTCGGTGCCCGACGGTTTTGCTCTTGCCATCCACACCCCTCAGGGCGTGATACTGCACTCAGGCGACTTCAAGCTGGACCTCACCCCCGTGGACGGCCGAGCTACGGACCTGGCCCGGATAGGTTCGATCGCCGTCGAGGAGGGAGTGCGGCTGCTGCTTTCCGATTCGACCAATGCCGAAGAAGACGGTTTTACCCCCTCGGAACGCTCGGTGGGCAAGGTGCTGGCCGACCTCTTTGCTGCCCATGGCGAAAAAAGGGTGATCGTGAGCTGCTTTGCCAGCCATATCCACCGTGTGCAGCAGATCGCGGATGCGGCCATAGCCAACGGCCGGTTCGTGGCCACTCTCGGGCGCTCGATGGCCCGCAACGTAGCCACCGGGCGCGAGCTTGGCCTACTTCAGATCCCAAGCGACCGGTTGGTCGACATCGAAAAAACCGACTCCCTGCGCCCCGAAGAGGTGTGCATCATCAGCACCGGGTCCCAGGGGGAGCCCATGTCGGCCCTCGCTCTGATGGCCGCGGGCGAGAACCGCTTCGTAAAGGTGGGAGAGGGGGACTTGGTGGTGCTTTCCTCCCACGCCATACCGGGCAACGAGTCGAATGTGGGAAAGGTGATCGATGGCCTGTGCCGGGCCGGAGCCGAAGTTGTCCACTCCGGGCTGGCCGCGGTCCATGCCTCCGGGCACGCCATGCGGGAGGAGCTCAAGATGCTCATCTCCCTTACCCGGCCCCAGGCTTTTATCCCGGTCCACGGTGAGTTCCGCCATCTGCTCCACCACGCCCGCCTGGCGCGCCAGATGGGGGTGCCTGCTGATGGCGTTTTGCTGGCCGAGGACGGAGACGTAGTCGAGCTCACGGCCAAAGGGATCGACTTTGCCGGGGAGATCCCGGCTGGCTACCTCTACGTGGACGGCATCGTAGGCGATATCGGCCCGGGAGTGCTGCGTGACCGCCGCCTCCTGGCCGAGGAGGGCGTAATCGTGGTGGTGGTGACTGTCGATGCCCAGACGGGCAGGTGCCTTTCGGGACCGGAGATAATCACCCGCGGCTGGGTGTTCGCACCCGAGGCGGACAAGCTGCTGGACGAAGCGCGTGATCGGGTACTGGCTGCCATAGAAGATCCGGCTGACACCAATCCGCTCGACTTCGAGACGCTCAAGCGCCGGGCCCGGGTCGCCCTGGGGCGCTTCGTACAGGAGCGGACCCGGCGCCGGCCCATGATCGTCCCCGTCGTCATGGAGGTATAGGGACCTGTACTTGACGTCCTCGCCCGTCAGGGCTGGCGCCTCGGCTGGTAGTCCGCTGGGAGCACTGTGGCTGGTGTTAGCCTTGGGGCTGCTGTGACTGCAAAGACGGCTCGCCAGGTAGCGCCATCCCGGCCCTCGCGCTCAGCGCGTCCCCGAGAGGCGGCCCGCAGTCACGCTCGGGCCGCCAGGGCCCCGGCCGGTCGCCGGGCTGGAGACCGGGCCGGGCAATCGACTTGGCCGGGGCGCCTCAGGTCCTTGGTCGAAGCCCAGTCCCACGATCTTTGGGGCCTTGCCTTCTTGTTGGTTGCCGTGCTGGCCGCGCTCGGTATTTACTCCCATCTGATCGGCCCGGCTGGGCGTGATGTGCGCACGGGCACAGCTGATGTGCTGGGTGATGGCCGATGGGCTCTGCCCCTCGCCCTGGCGGGATTGGGGGGCTACCTCGTCAGCGGGCGGGAGCGCCGCCAGCCCGGCCGGGTGGCGTTCGGGCTGGTGCTGGCCCTTTTGGCTCTTTCCGGCCTGCTGCACATCCTGCTCGGCAAAGACACCGTCCACCAGCCCGTCGCCGCCATGGGCCGGGCCGGGGGCCTCCTCGGCGTGGCCGCCGGCATCCCGCTGCGGGCCGGCCTCGGATCTTGGGGGGCAGGGCTTGTTTTCGGCGCCCTATTGTCGGCCGCGGGTCTCATCGCGACCGCCACGCCGGTGCGTGCCGTGGCCGTTGGTTTGCGGGCGGGAGCGGGGCTGAGCGGGCGGGCCTGCCGATGGGTTTTCCGGCTGGTGCGCCGGGCGCTGGCCACCAAGCAGGTGCCGCAGGCCGTTACTCCCGACCCTGCCGCTGCTTCCGACCCCGCCGCTACTTCCGACCCTGCCGCCGGTGGCCTACCTGGGCGGGCCGCCCCGTCCCGGCGGCGGCTATTTGACCAAGATTCGGGACGTCCTCCGATCGAGGACGCCCAGGACCTGTCTCCAGCCCCGAGCGATGAGGTCGACCAGGGGCCGCACCCGGCCCATGCGGCGCGGGTGCCCGACCTGAGGTCAGCCGGCGCAGGGCCGGATGGGCCCCGCTTGGGCCCCGAGGGCCTGTTAGTGCAAGATCACGAGGCGACGGGCAAGCCGGAGCAACTGGCTATCGACTTGCGCCTCCCAGCCGCGTCCAGCGCGGCCTGGAAACTGCCCCCGCTTTCCCTCCTCAAACGGGCCCGGCAGGCCGAGGTGGACCGCCGCCAGGTCGAGCTACTGGGCCAGACCCTGGAGGAAGCGCTCGGAGCCCACGGGGTCGAGACCCGGGTAGTCGGAGCCACCGTCGGCCCCAGCATCACCCGCTACGAACTGGAGCTGGCGCCAGGGGTCAAGGTAGCCAAGGTGCTGGCGCTCCAACGTGACATTGCCTATGCCATGGCGGCGGCTGATGTACGGATACTGGCTCCCATACCAGGCCGCTCGGCCATAGGGGTCGAGGTCCCCAACCGCCAGCGCCAAACCGTGGCATTGGGCGACATCCTGGCGTCGCCCGAGGCGGGTGCCGCCCGCCACCCCCTGGAGGTGGCGGCGGGCCGGGACATCCAGGGCAGGCCGGTGCTCATCAACCTGGCCGAGATGCCCCACCTTTTGATCGCGGGCGCCACCGGCGCCGGCAAGAGCTCGTGCATCAACTCGATGCTGGTCTCCGTCCTGGTGCGGGCTACGCCTGAGCAGGTGCGCCTGATCCTGGTGGACCCCAAGCGTGTGGAGCTGGGGCACTACCAGGGCCTCCCCCACCTTCTAACCGGAGTGGTGACCAATCCCAAGAAGGCAGCCAACGCCTTGCGCTGGGCGGTCGAGGAGATGGAGCACCGCTACGATCTCTTGGCCGAGGTCGGCATGAGGGACATTACCGGTTACAACGCGGCTTACGACCGGGGCGAACTGGTAGGGGAGCCGGGACGTGGCACGGAGTACAAGCGCCTCCCCTTCATCTTGGTGGTGGTGGACGAGCTCAACGACCTCATGATGGTCTCGGCACGCGACGTCGAAGACTCGATCTGCCGCATTGCTCAGATGGCCCGGGCGGTTGGCATCCATCTGGTGATAGCCACGCAACGGCCTTCGGTGGATGTCATCACCGGGCTTATCAAGGCCAACATTCCCTCGCGCTTGGCGTTCGCGGTTTCTTCCCAAGCTGATAGCCGCGTCGTTTTGGACCAGCCCGGGGCAGAAAAGCTCATCGGCAAGGGCGACATGCTCCTGCTCACCGCCTCGTCGAGCGTGGCCAGGCGGGTCCAGGGCGCCTGGGTGGACGAGGAGGACGTGCGCCGGGCGGTCGCCTTCTGGCGCCGGCAATCGGCCCCTTCGTATGTCGAAGACCTCGAAGGCGGTGACGGGCTTGCCGGTACGGGCTTTGGCGAGGACGGAGAAGAGGACGACAAGCTCCTTCAAGAGGCCATGGACCTGGTGGTGCGGAGCCAGCTCGGCAGCACGTCCATGTTGCAGAGGAAGCTCAAAGTCGGTTTCGCAAGGGCCGGACGGCTGATGGACCTGTTGGAACAGCGGGGGGTGGTGGGCCCGTCCACCGGTTCCAAGGCGCGGGCTGTGCTCATGACGGTGGACGAGCTCGATGGTTTGGGGCGTGGTCCCCGGTCTGGTGGGCCGGTTGAGCTGGGGCGACCTGATGGCACCTGGCCCGCCGGCGAGCTCGGCAATTGAGCTCCGCTCCTACCGGGCCGACCCGTGTGGCGAGAGCCCCGGCGTCGGCGGCCAATTTGGGCCCCGGGTTCGACACGCTGGCGGTGGCCTTGGACCTGTACGTCGAGGTTGAGATCTGCGGCCGGCCCGAAGGCCTGCTGGTCACGGCCAGCGGGGAGGGAGCGGAGCTGGCCACCGATGCCTCGCACCTGGCCGCGCGCGTCGCTGTCGAGGTCGCCGGCCACGACCGGCTGGCCATATCGGTCCGCTCCCAGATCCCCGTGGCCCGGGGACTGGGCTCATCGGCGGCCCTGGCCGTTGCCGCGGCCTTGGCCGCGGGTGCCAGCGACCCTTTTGCCGTGGGTGCTCGCTGGGACGGTCACCCCGACAACGCCGCTGCTGCCACCTTCGGCGGCCTGGTCGCGGCTACAGAGCTGGGTGCCGGGCCGGTCGCCCGCCGCCTGCCCCTCGACCCCGAGCTTCGCTTCGTCGTCCTCGTGCCCGACGGTGCCCTCGAGACTTCCGCCGCCCGGGCCGTTCTCCCCTCGGTGGTGCCCCGCCAGGACGCCGCCTTCAACTTGGGCCGGATGGGCCTGCTGGTGGCCGGCCTGGCGGACCATCGCCTCCTCCTGGCCGAGGCGGGTGACGACCGGCTACACCAGGGCCAGAGGGCGAGCCTTTTCCCGCAAGCTCCTGCGCTGTTGGCTGGGCTCCGAGATGCGGGTGCACTGACCTCGTGCTGGTCGGGGGCGGGGCCGAGCCTAATGGCTGTTTGCACGGCGACCAGCGCCGAGAGCGTGAAGCGCGCTGCCCACGCCCTGCTGGTGGAGTCCGGCCTAGCTGGCCGTTCCCTGATCTTGCAGGCAGATATTGGGGGAGCGCAGGTGTCAGAGCGCAAGCCTTAACTGACCGAGCCTCCCGCCTTGAAGCCCGCGCTAGCCCCGGCCGCTACGCTGGTTGGGATGCCAAACCGCTACTGGCTGGAGACCCTGGGTTGCCCGAAGAACCAGGTCGACTCTGAGAAGTTGGCGGGGTTGCTGGAGGCCGACGGTTACCAACCATCTCGGCACCCCGGTCAGGCGGACCTGCTCGTGGTGAACACCTGCGCCTTCATTGAGGCCGCCCGGGAGGAGTCAGTCGAAGCAGTGCTCCAGCTGGGGGCGTCCAAGAAGCCAGGCGCCCGGCTGGTGGTGACGGGCTGTATGGCCCAACGCTACGGCGAGGAGCTGGCCTTGGCCCTGCCCGAGGTTGACCAGGTGGCGGGGTTCGGAGTGCCGGTCCAACTGGCCCGCAAGCCTGTACCCGCGGCCGCCCGCGCTCCAGCCCGGCTGCCGTCCTTTGACCTGCTCAACCTGCCCCGGCCAGCTGCCCAAGCACCGTGGGCCTATGTCAAGGTGGCCGAGGGCTGCGACCGGCACTGTGGGTTTTGCGCCATCCCCCAGTTCCGGGGGCCCCAGCGCTCACGCTCGCTCGAGGCCGTGGTGGCCGAGGTGGACGCCTTGGGTGCCCAAGAGGTTGTGCTGGTGGCTCAAGATCCCGTGTCCTGGGGCCGGGACCGGCGGTTCAATCCGGGGGAGATCGGTGCTCCGGGCTCAGGTGGCCCCCGGGCTCCGGGGGAAGGCGGCGGGTTGGCCCACCTGGTGAAGGTCGTCCGCCAGCACACTCAACGCGTGCGCCTGCTCTACCTTTACCCCTCAGGGCTCTCGGACAGGCTGATTGACGCCATGGCTGAGAGCGGGTGCTCCTACTTCGACATGTCCCTGCAGCACGTTTCAGGTCGCCTTCTGCGCAGTATGCGCCGCTTCGGTGATGCCGAGCGCTTCGCCCAACTGGTGGCCAAGATCCGGCAACGCTACCCTGAGGCAGCCTTGCGTTCCTCGTTCGTGGTCGGGTACCCGGGGGAGACTGAAGAGGACCACGACCAATTGCTGGCCTTCCTTTCGGAGGCCCAGCTCGATTGGGCGGGATTTTTTGGCTTCTCTCCCGAGGAGGGTACCTATGCCGCTCAGCTAGCTGACCAGGTGCCCGCCGCGCTCGTATCGGAATGGATCAGCGAGTGCTCCGAGCTTCAGGGCTCCATTACTGCTGAGCGGCGCGGCGCCCTGGTCGGGACGGTATGCCGCGCCCTGGTGGATAGGCCGGGTCAGGCCCGCAGCCACCGCGAGGCACCGGAGATCGACGGGCTGATCAAAGTCCCTCGCCACATCCCGGTGGGTACTTGGGTCGACCTGAAGATCACCAAGGCGGACGGGCTTGACCTGGTAGCCCGTGAGCTCCAACCGGCGGTGGCTCCCACGCCAACTCCGCAGGCGCCGTGTGCCCCAGACGGGACCGTGGCCGCGTGATGGCTGGCCAGCCAACAATGGTGCCCAGCGGGACGGAGGAACACTCCCCGGGTACCTTGGGCCGTTACGGCGGCAACGGCCAAGCGGGTCACAGCTGGCGCCTCGGCACTGCCGCCAACGGCGTGACCATCGCTCGCTTGGCGTGCACACCCGTTTTAGTCGTCCTCATTCTCCGGGCCACCCCCTCCTTGGTGGCTCTGTTTTTTTGGGCTGCCCTGGCGGGCACGGACTTCGCTGACGGATGGCTGGCACGGCGGCGCGGTACGACGGCATCGGGTGCCTTTCTCGACCCCTTGGCGGACAAGTTCTTGGTGCTGGGGGCCCTGGCGGCCATGGTGGCCCGTGGCACCGTGACGCTCTTGCCTGTGGCCCTCCTCGCAGGCCGCGAGGTAGTCATGACCTGGTACCGGGTGGTCGTGGCCAGGCACGGCATCAGTGTGCCGGCGCGCCGGGTGGCCAAGGTCAAGACCTTGGTCGAGTTCGTTACTGTCGGTCTGGCGCTGCTACCGGTCAGCTGGTCGTCCCGGCTCACGCTCTCTCACGCTTCCCTGTGGCTGGCCGTCGGGCTGGCGTGGGCCAGCGGCGCGCAGTACCTGGTGGACAGCCGATCTGGCCGGCGGGCTGTGGCCTCGAGTGCCTAGCGGCGCGATGCCGGGCCAGGGCGCGCTCCCGGCCCCCTTCGACTGCGAGATCGTGGCCATCGGCACGGAACTCCTACTGGGCCAGGTGGTGGACACCAACTCAGCGTGGTTGGGCGACCGCCTGGCGGCGGCCGGCATAGCCTGCTACTTCCAGACCAAGGTGGGCGACAACCAGCCGCGGATCGTGGCCGCCCTGGAAGTGGCTCTTAGCAGGGCCTGCGCCGTCATCTGCTGCGGCGGGCTGGGCCCGACGCCTGACGACATCACACGAGAGGCCATCGCCGAGATGATGGGGGTCGAGTTGGTGCGCGACCCCGGCCTGGAGGAGATGTTGGCGAGGCGTTTTTTGGGACGGGACCTGCCAGCGAGCAACTACAAGCAGGCAGATGTCCCCCGGGGCTGCTCCCCGGTGCTTCCCACCATGGGCACGGCCCCTGGGTTGATCTGCCCAGTCGGGGAGAAGGTCATCTACGCCGTGCCCGGCGTCCCCGCCGAGATGCGTGAGATGGTGGAGCGGGCCGTGGTACCTGACCTCCGGCAGCGGTCCGGGGTTACCGCCACGATACGAAGCCGTTTCCTCCGGGTGTGGGGAGTGCCAGAGTCCAAGGTGGCCGAGATCGTTGGCCCGCGGGTACAGGCACTGGAGGCCGTTGGCAACCCCACGATCGCGTTCCTGGCCAGCGCCACCGAGGGGGTCAGGGTCAGGGTGACGGCCCGGGCTGTCCTGGGCGGTCCCGAGGTCAGCTCCCCCATGAACCCGGTCGCAGCCGAGGAACTGGCCGGCCGCATGCTGGACGCGGAGGAAGCCAACTTGCGGGCCCTTCTCGGTGACGCGGTCGGGGGGGTGGACGACGAAGGGCTTGAGGTCAGCCTCGGGCGTCTCCTCTCCCTTCGGGGCTGGCACCTGGCGGTGGCCGAATCGCTGACCGGGGGCATGGTGGCGAGCCGTTTGGCCAGCGTGCCGGGAGCAAGCCATTGGTTCGGCGGCGGCGTGGTGGCTTATACCGACGCCGTCAAGCGTGGGCCGCTCGGCGTGGTGGCTGATCTTGTCGTGAGCGAGCAAGCGGCCAAGGAAATGGCCGTTGGGGTGGCCCGGCTGACGTCGGTCGAGGTCGGCCTTTCGGTAACCGGGGTAGCTGGTCCTTCCCTCCAGGAGGACCAGCCCGTCGGTACCGTCTTTGTGGGAATGTGCCTGCCCGAAGATGGTCAGCCTGGGGCCACCCAGGTGACGGTAGCCGCCCGCCTCTCACTGCCAGGAGATCGTCAACTCGTGCGTGAACGAGCGGCGACGTCGGCACTGGACTTGGTCCGGCGCCAGTTGGGCCGGCTCGGGCCCCGGCCCGCGTAAACACCCGGGCCGGCGTGCCCGCGTCGAGGGGTACCTCAGCCGAACCAGTGAAGCGAGAGCACCTCGGTGAGGTGATCGCGCAGGCTCAGCCGGCGTGAGGCAAGTTCATGGCGCTCGATGCGCAGAGCCTCCACGTGGTCGAGGCACTGCCACCCAACCGGCATGTCCAAGACAGCTTGCGCCTGCGGTTGAGTGTAGGAAAAAGGAGCAGCCTGGAGCGCCCGAAGGGCTGCGTACCTGTCCGTCGAGAGCTGCACGGTGCGGTTGACCTGTGCGCCCCGACCGAGCGCGTCCAAAAGACCGTCGAGCACATGTAAACGAGCGTCGATCTTGGCCAGCTCGTCAGACAAGCTTGGTGTTGTCAAATCAACAACACCAACGGGCACTGACGTTGAGGCGGAGGCCGCGACCGCACCTGGACCTACCATACCCACCTCCCGTTGAAAACCCAACTGCGCCATGCTATCGACGCTGAAGCGGGTCTCGCCCCAAGTATCGCGCCAAGAGCTGCCCTACGCCAGAGGTTTAGAGCAGGTTCTTGGTGCCGACCCGGTGGACCGGCAGGTTCAGTGGTAGCTCCGGTTTGGCTGGGGCTCGTTCAGTCGCCGAGGAGTACCGGGCTGTCCTGTTGCTCCGAGCCGATGTCGGTTGGGCCCGCAGCCTCCTGGTCAACTACGGCAGCCACCCCAACTTTTTGGCGGACCTTCTCAGAGACTTCGATCATGAGCTCAAGATTTTCAGCCAGGAAAGCCTTTGCATTTTCACGGCCCTGACCGATCTGCTCTCCTTCATAGGTGTACCACGCACCGGACTTGCGTAGTATGCCTAGTTCCGTGGCCACATCGAGCAGGGTACCCTCCCGGCTGATGCCTTTAGCGAACATAATGTCGAATTCGCATTGCTTGAACGGAGGTGCGATCTTGTTTTTGACGACTTTGACACGTGTGCGGTTACCTACTACCTCGGCCCCGTCCTTGATGGACTCGACGCGACGTATATCGAGGCGGACTGAGGAATAGAACTTGAGGGCCCGGCCACCCGGCGTGACCTCAGGTGAGCCGAACATAACGCCTACCTTCTCTCTCAGCTGGTTGATGAAGATGGCGATCGTCCTGGACTTGCTCAGGGTGGCGGTGAGTTTGCGAAGGGCCTGGGACATGAGCCTGGCTTGGAGGCCGACATGGGCGTCCCCCATCTCGCCTTCGATCTCCGCTCGGGGAGTGAGAGCCGCCACCGAGTCGATGACGATTACGTCGAGCGCACCCGAACGTATGAGCATGTCTGTTATCTCGAGCGCTTGCTCACCGGTGTCGGGTTGGGAGATCAGCAGATCGTCGATGTTGACGCCGATGGCCTTTGCGTAGCTCGGGTCCATGGCATGCTCCGCGTCGATGTAGGCGCATATCCCGCCGTTGCGCTGGGCCTCGGCTACTACGTGCATGGCGAGGGTCGACTTACCGGAGGATTCTGGGCCGAACAGCTCCACTACGCGGCCGCGGGGGAGCCCCCCGATGCCAATGGCCAAGTCAAGGGAAAGTGCGCCGGTCGAGATGGCCTCGACCTGCATGTGGGTGCTCTCGCCCATCCGCATGATGGCGCCTTTGCCGAACTGCTTCTCGATCTGGCCTAAGGCCATCTCCAATGCCTTGTCGCGTTCCACCGGGGACCGTCCTCTCGCTTTGTCTGGTGGGCTATGTGGGGTGCAGGGTGACAACCTACGAGGGGGGTGTGACCGTTATGCACTGTCCTGAAGACGGCAGCATCTTCTACGGTCACAGCACTTGAACTCCATAATTGTAACTCGTCGGTCTAGGCTAGCACCAAACAGACGTTCGGTAGTGGATTGCGGTGGGCCTCCCCTGGGAGCAGCCTGCCTAACCGCTCAGGCCCCCTGGCCAGAGCGGCTATCGGAGAGACTGAACGGCAGCTCCTCCAACACCCGGTAACGCGCCCCTTGGGGGTGGAGATTGCTTTGGACCAGTGCCAGGGACGTGACCGGCCAGGTCGCTGCCAAGGGGGCGAGCAGGTGCCCATGCCGGCGGAGGTCAACATGTTGCTTGCCCCGGGCCAGGGTCACATGCCCCAGGTACGCTCGCTCCGGTGGAGGCTTGCCTAGCCGGGCGGTGGCCCGTTCGGTAGCGCGCGCCGCGGGCGCCAGCCCGGCAACGGGCCAGATCACGAGGCTGGGCCCGAGAAAGCACGTAGCCGGGCCCCCGTTAGCCGCAATGGGGGCCGCCAGGTCCCGAGCTACCCGGGAAAGCGCCCTCCTGGCTGTCTCGATCTCTTGGGGGCTGATCTCCCCGAAAAACCGCAGCGTTACGTGCCACTGTTCCTCGCCTGACCAACGCAGGCCGTCCATGGTGGGCCTCGGGAGGCTGGCCAACGCGTCAATCACA
Source organism: Actinomycetes bacterium (assembly GCA_021827285.1). Classification (GTDB taxonomy): domain Bacteria; phylum Actinomycetota; class Acidimicrobiia; order Acidimicrobiales; family Palsa-688; genus JAKAWM01. The sequence goes on from JAKAWM010000018.1 coordinate 12,695, forward strand.
TCCCGGTCGGGCCAGACCGCCACAAAGCAGCGCACCGCGCGCAGGCTAGCGGGGTTGGAACACGGGCCTCGACGGGGCGAAAAAGACCACTGCGGCATGGCCGCCCCGGGAGCAGGCTGGCGGGGACCCGCTCAACCGGGGCGACCGGGGCTCATGTTAGCGTGTCCAGCCTGGAAGGGATGGCAGGCCATGGCCGCAAGGGCGCACCGCCAACGGCCGGGCTCGCCCAGGCAGTTGCTGGCCGCGTTGGCGGCGTGGGCCCTTGGGCGACGCCAAACGCCAGCCGTGCCATGTGGCGCGGGCCGGGTCAGGTGATGCTCTCAACTCGAGGTTGAGTACCGCTCGGCCATTGCGCGATCAGCGAATAGCGGTCACCCCGGATGAGGCTCATACGCCATTCGATCGGGATGTCACCGACGAAGACCAGTCGTTCGATCGAGAAGGCCGCAACCTTGGACGGTAACCGCAACAGCTTGCGTTCGGTCCCTTCAAGCACAACCGGCCTGATGCGTTCCCAACCACCTGTGATGCGCAGGGAGCAGTGGGTGGCGAGGAGGTCGTAGAGCCCACCCGAGGAGAGGTCGGCATCCAGGAGCGCCCCCGCCTGCTTGGCGGGCAGCCAGGACCGGTCCCAGGCGATGGGCTCGGCGCCAGCGAAGCGGAGGCGCTCGATGAAAACGACATCGCTGCCGACGCCCACGTCAAGGCGCGAGGCACCCTCGGACGTGGCGGGGCGCCGCCCGGCCGCCAGCACTTCACTGCGCTCTTCGATGCCTTTGGCTCGCACTGCCGACGCCAAGCTGTAGAGGGAGTGGAGCGGTTGTTCGACGATGGGGGGGGCGACGGAGGTCCCGCGCCCCCGCTGGCGGACAACCAGCCCCTCGGAGCTCAAGTGGCGAACGGCCTCTCGTACCGTGTGGCGGCTGACCTCGTACTTACGAGTCAGCTCCTCGTCCGTCGGGAAGTGCTCAGCGAACTCCCCACCGAGCAATTGGCTCCGAAGCTCGGCCACGAGTTGCGCCCAGAGGGGCAATGGGCTCGATCGGTCCAGCATGACCGCTACCTTGTCACACCCCGGCCAGGAAGAACGAGCCGACCAGGACGATGAGGACGTAGAGCGTGACGAGGGCCATGGCGGGGTCCTTTTCGTAGATGAAGGACAGCACACCGACTGCCACTCGTAGCACAGGCGTGAGGATCAAGATAAAGACGCCGAGCACGACGATCCCCCGGCCGTCGCCCTTGGCGATCGAGTGCCCGAGCGAAGCTAGCGAGTGAGGAAAGGGGGTCGTCTTCGAGGTGAGCTCGTGGTACGAGAAGTCCCCTCGGACGGGCAGGTAGGCCCTGTGGTGGGCGAACATGACCCCGAGGCCGATGGCGATGACGAGCACGCTCAGGACCACCCCCTTTCCTCACTCGCTAG